>JBDTSA010000256.1:0-4285 GCA_039931335.1 Acidobacteriota bacterium | reverse complement strand
TGGAGCCCGTGACATACGCGTTTCCCGAACTGTATTTAAAGACGATCGGTTCGTTTTTGTATCCCGCCTCCTGGAGCAGCCGTTTCGCCTTCGCCGGATCGTACTTGTACTGCGTTCCAGGAACGTATGCCCACGACTGTTCGGGCACGATCGAGTTCGCGACCTTCGCCTGATCGAAAAGCAGCTCGGTTACGATCTTTTGACGATCGACCGCGTAACCAATCGCTTCTCGCAGCTTCACATTATTTAACTGCGTCGACTGCGTGTTGAAGACGAGATACTGAATGTTCGAACCGTCTGATTGTTCGACTTTCAAAGTCGGGCTCGCACCGAGTGACCGCACGCTGTCGGGCGGAAGGTTTGACGGGTTCGGAGCAATATCGACTCCGCCGGTCTGAAGTTCGGCTTGCAGTGAGTTTGCGTCGGTTACCGTCTTGAGCCGGAGCTTCTGAACTTTCGGGGCGCCTTCCCAATATTCCGGATTGCCGGCCAGCTCGATGATATTCTGCGATTGATCGAAGTTTACAAACTTGAACGGGCCTGAGCCGACAGGCTGATCTTTCTGCTGGCCGATCGATCCTTCGGGAATGATCGGGATCGCAACGAGATTTGATAGAAGTTGGTTCTTCAGAGCCGGCCGCGTAACGGTGATAACGACCGTCATCGGGTCGGGTGTTTCGAGAGAAGCGATATGAGGTACGCTCTTTGTCTTTGGTTCCTCGGCGGGCTTTGCTGCCGCGTTGCCGTTCGCGTTCACCGGCGGGACGGGCGTCTTGCTCGCGTCCGCTCCGCTCTCGCCCTTCGTGACCGGGACGGTGTCGAAAAATGCTTTCGATTTAAAACTGTTGCTCTTGAACAGCTCGTCGAACGTGTACTTCACATCCGCCGATGTGAACGCTTTTCCGTTATGAAATTTTACATTATCCCGCAGCGTGAACGTGACCGTCATTCCATCCGGCGAAACGCTGATGTCTTTCGCGAGCTCACCGACGTAATCGAACGACTCGTTCTTTCGGACAAGCGTGTTGAATATCAGATTGCGGACGCGATCCGCTGCCGAGTCCGAGCTCGTACTAGTGAGCGTATCGAGCGTTGTGAATTTTTCGGGAAGAGCGACTGTGACGAACTCGGTGTTAGTTCTCCGGCACGAACCCGTCAGTATGAGAACAAGCGTAAAACTTATGAACAGGAAATAGCGCAAATTGGTAGGTCCTCCGTAATTCTATTTGAGACGCGCGCTGAATTCGGCGATCTCATCCGAGAGAGAAATGAGCCGTTCGTCGTCGAACGGCAAAGGCGATTCAAGAGATTCCTTTACGGAAACAATCCGTTTGATCGACTCGTCGATCCGGTCTTCGCTGATCTCGCCTTTTTCGAATGCTTCGTTGACGGCCGCGTGTCCTTCTTTGATCGCGTCGACTCCGGCACAAATCGCCAGCATGTCCGCACCGGCAGCTAGCGCTATTTTGCAGGCTTCGCCTACGCCGTAGTTTTCGACGATCGCTCCCATCTCCAGATCGTCGGTCAAGACAAGCCCGTCATATCCAAGTTCACTCCGTAAAAGTTTTGAAATTATGGCAGGGCTTAGCGAAGACGGTAAAAGTTTGCCACTTTGATCGGCTTCCTGCAAGCGAATGCTGGGAAAAGCCGCGTGCGCAACCATCACACTTTTGACATCTCCGCCGGCGAGCAAAGCTCGATAGGGAAACAGATCAGTATCCGAGAACTCCGTTTCTGAAACGGATACCGATGGAAGTTCTTTATGCGAATCGACCTCCGAAGCGCCCAAGCCGGGGAAGTGTTTTATGCAACCGAGGCAGCCCGACTCTTGCATCGCACTCAAAAACGCCGACGCGAATTCCGTAGCTTCTTCCTTCGATCTTCCAAACGCGCGCGAATGAAGCCCGTTGGAGAATCGTTCGCGATCGTTGTTCACAACATCGACCACCGGTGCGAAGTTCATGTTGAATCCGAGCACGCGCAGCGTCTCGGCAACGATCCTTCCAAACTCCGCCGCTTGCTTCGATGTACGGATCGCATTCGCCGCCGGCATCGGCGTAACGATGCGCCTGAGGCGATCGACGAGCCCACCTTCCTGATCGACACTGAGAAACGGAACGACAGAGGAATCTCGCAATCCATCGAGCAGCTCGCGGGCCTGTCGACGTTCACGTATGTTTCGCGAGAAGAGGCAAACGCCCCCGGGTTGGATCTCATTGAGAAGATCGCGTGTAACTGAATCCATCTCAGGACCCGGAATTCCGATAAAAAATAATTGGCCGATCTTTTCCGCTGTTGTTAATGAAGGCATGCGTTATAAATGGAGGTCGCCTTATCGAATGCAATTATTAGTTAGGTGATGAGGGTGCGGCCTTTTCATTACGCAACTAATAATTACCCGATGAAAATCTTCAGATGATCTTACGTTTCATCTGATGAAGGAAGGCTTTGCTCTCATCCGGCGATAGATCGTCGACGTCGACCGACCGGAGTTCGTCGATCGCGTTCTCATTCGTCATCGCAAAAAGCGAAACTTGTGAAGCCGCCTTCGCGGCTGCGGCCGCGCCAAGACCGGTCTTCTTTTCGTCGGCGAAAACAGCGAGCTCGTATCTTTCGAGCCGCGTCAGAACATCCTTCGCCCGCTCAATAACCGAAACGGGTAATCCTGCCAATCGCGCGACTGCGATACCGTACGACTTCGAAGCCTTTCCTTTTTGCAGCTTGTGAAGAAATACGACGTCGCCGTTATGCTCGGTCGCCGCGAGCTGATAATTCTTTGCACCGGGAAGGTTCTCGGCGAGCTCAGTAAGCTCGTGATAGTGAGTTGCAAAGAGCGTTTTTGCAGAATGCTCCGCGGAATTGTGCAAATATTCCGCAACCGCCCACGCGATCGAAAGGCCGTCGAATGTAGACGTACCGCGCCCGATCTCGTCGAGCAGGATCAAACTACGCGGCGTTGAATTGTGAAGTATCGCCGCCGTTTCGGTCATCTCGACCATAAACGTCGAACGGCCGGATGCAAGATCATCCGACGCACCGACGCGCGTCCAGATCCGATCGATGATCGGCAGCCGCGCGAATGACGCGGGAACGTACGAGCCGATCTGCGCCATTATTTGTATGAGCGCAATCTGGCGGAGGATCGTGGATTTGCCGCCCATGTTCGCACCGGTGACGATCAGCAAACGATCGGTCGAGTTATTCAAGTAGGCATCGTTCGGAACGAATGAATCGCGCAGGCTGGCTTCGACCACCGGATGCCGGCCGGCTTTGATCTCGATCTCGTCGCCGTCGTGCAAGGTCGGTGCGACATAATTACGCGACGCTGCCGTTTCAGCGAGCGCGGCGAGAACGTCGAGTGTTGCTAAGGCACGTGCCGTCGCTTGCAGACGGTGCGTCTCGCTTCGAACCTTCTCGCGAATCTCGTTGAAGATCGTCGCCTCGAGCGCGATTATCTTTTCTTCTGCACCGAGGACCTTAGCTTCCCACTCCTTCAGTTGCGGCGTCGTGAATCGTTCGGCGTTGGCAAGCGTCTGGCGGCGTTCGTAATCATCCGGGGCGCGTGACGCGTTGCCCTTCGAGATCTCGATGTAGTATCCGAAGACGTTATTGAATCGAACCTTAAGATTCGAGATACCGGTCCGTGATTTCTCTTGGTCCTCGAAAGCGGCGATCGTCTGCTTTGCCGATCGGGAAATATTTCGAAGCTCATCCAGTTCGGAGTTGAAGCCATCGCGGATCGTTCCACCGTCGGAGAGATTTAGCGGCGGTTCATCGGCGATCGCGCGTTCGATCAAACCTGTGAGCTCGGGCTGCTCGAAAATATTCTCGTTCAAAACTTGGAGCAGGAGGGAATTGACATCGGCGAGTGAGACGTTTATGTCCGGCACTTGCGACAGCGACTGGCTCAGCGCGATCAGATCGCGTGCAGATGCTGCATTGAGATTCAAGCGGCCGATCAACCGTTCGAGATCGGCGATCTTTTTCAGTAGAAACCGTAACTTCTCGCGGAGCATCGTATCACCGAGCTCGGTGAGGGCCGCGAGACGCGTCTGTATCTCGCTCCGCTTTATCGATGGCCGGACGAGCCACGACTTCAGCAATCTCGAGCCCATGCTCGTGATCGAATTGTTCAAGATATGAAACAGCGTGCGGCCCGCAGTTTCGCCGCGAGCTTCGACGATCTCGAGATTCCGAAGGGTGACCGGATCGAGGATCATCGAATCGTTCGATTCGAAATACGAGATGTCCGTGATGTGTTCGGCGGCTGCCTTCTGTGTATCTT
>JBDTSA010000255.1:0-4296 GCA_039931335.1 Acidobacteriota bacterium | reverse complement strand
ACACACCGCCGACCTTCAAACTGCCTTGAATCGTGTACGGCATAATTATCTGTCCCGGCACAACTGAAGTTTGAAAAATAAATAAGATCATCAAAAAACAAACGCTCGAAATAACTCGTTTCATATCGAAGATTCTCCTGAAGTCATAAACGCCGAAAATAATTCTTGCTAGCCGAGCCGCCTCTCAAGACTGAATCTGTTACATCTGGTCGGGCGGTCACGTGCCCGTTATGTCGCTTTGATTACCTCGTAACCGCCCGACCGCGTTCTTAGTTACCCAATAATCGAAACGTGTATGCGAAAAATGCTTGCTGCACCGGGCCGTTCACATCGGCGCGAATACCGAACTTCAATGTCATCGATTTTTTGAACAGGTTGTTGATGACACTCTGCGGCAGCCCGAGAGCGGCGAAATACGTTCGTGAAAATCCACGACCGCCGACCGACGCATAGCTGTCGTTCTCGCTGATGAAGTCGTCATCCCGGACGAGGAAGCTTTTGACGCGAGTTCCGGGAAGAGTCGTTGTGAAAGATCCGTTCATCGGCAATCCGGTAGTAGGGTTGATCGCGAGCGGGTCATTCAAGGCAACGCTCTCTATGGTGACGACGGGGGAAAACCGAACGAACGCGAAGCCCGTGGGATATCCGTTGTTCGGGGCTCCTTGAGCGGACGAAAACGCGTCGTAGCCGACTGTGTTGTTCAGCATCGGATAGATCACGTTATCCACGGTATTTGAGGGGATGGTAACCTGCCACACCGGGTCAAAAACCGAGGTCGTGGCCATCGGAGTTATGGAATTGTGAACGATGCAATGATCGTCGGCTGCAAGCGTAAGCTGTAGCTCATCAAGCAATATCTGCGGATCGCAGCTTCGATAAACATAGAGCGTCCCGGCATAGAGGCTGCCGAGAAATTTGGCGTTCTTGCCGAACGACGAAGTATCGTTAAAGTCCGCCGGGTTTGCGATGTTCGCCACGTCCGCCGACTCTTTCTTCATCTCAGACGCTTCCTTTTGAATCTCGCGCAACGATGTGCGCGGGTTTTCCGCTTTCTGCGAAAAACCTATCTGTGAGCAAACTGCGAGTGCGAAGATTACGTTGACTAACTTTTTCATGATGAATTCTCCTTTTGATTTGTAACGAATGTCGGCTCGGTCCCTGGGCCGGCTCAGGTTCTTAAGATCAGGGCAAATAACTTGTCGGTGTCGGGATATCCGTCGACAGTCCGAACGAGATGTACCGAGTGCCGTCCGAGCTTTGCTGGATATACCAGCTACCGTTGCGGAAAACTGCGACGTCCGCACGTCCGTCACCGTCGTAATCAGATGGAATGAGTTTGTCGGTTGACAGGCCCCACGTCGCATATCGCGGAAGGCCCGATTCGCTCTCGAGGATGTACCAAACTCCGTTACGAAATACTGCGTAATCGGTTTTTCCGTCGCCGGTATAATCGGCAGGCACGAGTTTGTCTGCGGCGAGGCCCCAGTTTGTTGCGGTGCTTGAGCCGTTCGTTAAGTTCAGTGAATACCATGTACCGCTGACCGGTCGAAATACGGTCGGATCGAGCCGGCCATCGCCGTTGTAATCTCCGCGGGCCGCGATGTCACCGCTAAGGCCCCATGGAAGAACCGTCACATTGCCCGCTGGATTATTGAAGCTTCCGCGGTAATAGAAATTGCTCTGCTGCCCTGGTGCGGCGCCTGGGCGATAGACGGCCGGATCGGCTTTCCCGTCGCCGTCATAATCACCGATTATCGACGGGTCGTCGCCGGTCTGTCCGAACTGTTGGTATGTAGCCGTATTGTCGAAGCTGTTGAGGATATACAAATACCCCAATGGTCCTGCCCGCCAGACGGCGATATCGGTTTTCAGATCGCCATCGTAATCGCCGGACGCCAACTCGTCGAGCGAGATTCCCCAGTGGAGCGCGGACACTGAACCAGTTGAGCTCGCCAGAATGTACCAGTCTCCGGTCGACGGCCGGAAAAGCGAAATGTCAGAACTGCCGTCACGGTCGTAATCGAAATTTTCCGCGGTGTCGCCTATGTACCGGGCCAAAGCGAACTTCCTGGTTCCCGCCGACCCGACATCGCTCTCACCGGCTGCGACGATCCGGCCGTTCGTCTGGATAGCGATCGCATTAATAGCATCCGCGTTTCCTCCCAGATCGGTCGTTACGATCCCAGCGTTTCCCCACTTGCGATCGACCGAACCATTCTTGTTGTATCGGACCACGATGAAGTTGCTGTTGGATCCGTTCGGCGATCTTCCGCCAACCACGATCTTTCCGTTCGCCTGGATTGCGAGCGCTTTCGCCTGATCCAGCGCACCGCCGGAACCGATCGGAGTCTGGACCATGCCGTTGGTGCCGAATGCGTCATCCAGAGAGCCGTCGGTGTTGTAACGAACAACCCAAAAATCGTAACTGGTCGCGTTGGTATAACCGCTGCACGAAACCACGATCTTTCCGTCCTTTTGCATCGCGACGGCCGCGTATTCGACGCCCTGCCCAACGGGAGTGTCGACCTGACCACCTATTCCGAACATCGCGTCGGGCTGACCATTCGAGTCGTAGCGCAGCATCACCAGGACTCGCGCGCCGTTCAAGATCCGATTGTGAGCGATCACGATCTTGCCGTCCGGCTGGAGGACCATGTTGTGCGCGAAAGTATTGCCTGACAGTTGTGGAACTATTATTCCTTGAGTGCCAAACGAAGTGTCGATCGATCCGTTTACGTTGTAGCGGAGGATCGCGTATGAAGTCGGATAGGTTGGAGGAGTATCACTGCGGCCGGAGACGATGATCTTGCCGTCCGGCTGGATCGCCACCGCATATCCTATGTCGCTGCCGGCGCCGATCGCGGTCTCGACGATCCCGTCTCCGTCGAAAGTTGAGTCGAGGGTTCCGTTGGTATTGTAGCGGACGACCTTCAGGTCGAGGTTGGCCGAAACTCCGTTGTCTCCGACTACAACGATCTTGCCGTCAGGCTGAATAGCTACACCGCGCGCATCTCCTGCCGTAAATTCCGCCATCCCTGTACCATTAAAGGTGGTGTCGAGGGAACCGTTAACGTTATAGCGGACGACCTCCATGCTGTCCCCGTCGCCGATGGCGACTATCTTCCCGTCGGATTGGATCGCAATCTCGTTTATAAGATTTGTAAAGCCAACCACCGAGGTCGTAACAATCCCGTTGGTGCCGAATGTCGAGTCGAGACCACCGGGTGCGGCGTAGCTACGGGCCGCCGCTGAGGACACGATCAAACAAAGAATGAACACTGTAATATAAAATTTCTTTCTCATGGTCTCCTTTTCCCGGCCTTCATTGCCTATGCGGACGTTGTGTTAGAATCAGCCATAATGTTTCGAAGCGACTTGAGGCATACGAGCACTCGAGCGTTCTCGATAAAATGAATCTCTTTTTCCTCAATCAGGCGAAATACTTCTCGTTCTGAAGTTTGAGTGAGAACGCCGGCTGTTTTCGGTGTCGCCATTTCAGTCATCTCTTTGCACTCTGAGCAATATGCTTCAAATTGATGCTCCGTGTTTGTGACGGCGATTTGCTCGTCTATCTCGATCACTATGCCGTTTTTCCTATTCGTCATCGCGAACGATCATCGACGAAACATGCCGGCGAAGTCCTAAACATTTTTTGAATTTTCGTGTATTTTTTCTGAACTATTTTCAATGGCGAAGATCTATCAATTCGGCAAGTTCGTCCTGAACCTTCAGGAGCAGCTCCTTACTGCCGATGGGCGGGCCGTGCATTTGCCGACGAAGGAGTTCGAGACGCTGCAGATGCTGGTTGAGAACAACGGAAAGGTTCTCAGCAAAGACGAAATGATGACGGCTATCTGGAAGGATACGTTCGTCGAGGAGAGCAATCTCGCTCAATACATCTCTCGTCTTAGAAAGATCCTCAATATCGATGGCAATCAATACATAAAAACGATTTCCAAGCGCGGTTATCGTTTTTCAGCGGACGTTCAGACCTCGGACGGTGACGTAGTCATTCAGCGGCGCCTGCGGCTGCGAGTTGGCGGAAACGAAACACGCACGCTCGGCGAGATAAACAGCGTCGCAGTGCTGCCTTTTTACTCGCTGGGTTCGCCGGAGGGCGATGAGTTTTTCGGGCTGGGCATCGCCGATGCGCTCATCACGCAGCTGACACGCACGGGGCAGGTCATCACGCGGCCGACCGCGTCAGTTTTGAAATTCAGGTCCGCGGATAAGGATTCCATGGCGATCGCCGACCTCCTGAATGTCGATGCGATACTCGAAGGAAATTTTCAGAGG
>JBDTSA010000254.1:0-4308 GCA_039931335.1 Acidobacteriota bacterium | reverse complement strand
AGGCAACTCATAAGAGGATGAAGCCGAAGGCGACTCATACGAGCAGAAGTCCGAGACAATTCAAATGACCATCCTGAGACGACGGAAAAGCTGAAGGCGATTGGACGAAGAAGCTGCCTTTTCAGACAGCCTCTTTTGTTCGAAGCAGGCTAAACTGGGAGGTCCGAGCGAGCCGCCTCAAAATCTTCCCGCGTGTTGATATTCACAAAGAGGCGGTCGGCCCCATCCAGGTGAGCATATTCGTCGAACTTCACAATCCGCGGAGAAAGTTTCGTGACGATCTGGTGCATCGGCGGCGTAACCCGAGGCGTGTCGATTATCTCTTCTACGATCGGTAGCGTTCTTGCCACTTCGTAGAAAGCACATAGCGGCTGGAGCCGGCCGTCATTCTGCTCGGGGAGAACGCATCCGCATTCATTCGTTATATTTTCTTTCAACAGCGCGATCAGTTCTGGCGATACGAACGGATAATCACACGCGAGCACAAATATCCACGGAGTGTTCGCGTCCGTCAATGCCGCGTGAAGTCCGCCGAGCGGTCCGCGGTCCTGATGCACGTCGAATATGAATGGAACGTCGTTCTTAATTCCTTCGATCGCAAACTGGGTAGAGCTACCCGCGACCATCGTGATTCTTTCGGGTGCTAGCGCGTCGCGAACATTTGCAACCGCGCGTTCGGCAAGGGTCGATCCGCCCAACTCAAGAAACGCCTTGTCGGCACCGAGCCGAGATGACCGTCCGCCGATGAGAATGAATGAGTCGGTATGCATGTTATTTTCGTAACCTGCGGAACCTGGCTCCGGCTAGGAGCCCAATGTTGGTAGCAGCGAGCCAACAAGAAGGTCTGAGCTCAGTAGGAGCGGCATCAGTGTCGCTCCTACTGAGAACTAATCACCTGGCGCGTCGCTTTTCTACCAACATGCCGCACCTAGCGGTGCTTTGTTGACGCGTTCCTGTATAACAACGTGCCGCACCTGACGATGCTTTAAGCCTCGTTCGTGCTTCAGACCTTCGAATAATCGTATTCAAACTCGCCCGCGATTTCATCCCGAGCCCGTATCGAGATCACAATGGACTTCGACGTCGGCGTCCCGCTACGGTCGGCAAAGCTTCGCAAAGGTACCAACGGATTTGCCTCCGGGAAATACGCCGCCGCACAGCCGCGTGGGATCGGATACGGAACGACGATAAATAGTTCGGCGTGGCGTTCGCCGTCATCGAAATGGCTCGTCAGATCGACGATCTGGCCCGCCCGCAAAGAGAAGTCTGAAATGTCCTCGTCGTTCATCAGGACGACCCGCCGCCCGCCTGTGATCCCGCGGTAACGATCGTTAAGATCGTATATCGTCGTGTTGAATTGATTGTGAGAACGGATCGTCGTCAGGAGCAGTCGCCCGGGCGGCAACGACGTCGACTCGAGCCGGCTCGTCCTAAAGTGCGCCTTGCCGGACGGAGTCTCAAACCGTCCCTCGTGCGGAGGATTTGGCAGGTAGAATCCGCCCGGCTTTCGAACTCGCTCATTGTAATCCTCACAGCCGTCGATCACCCGCGCGATCGAGTCACGAATGTTGTCGTAATCGGCGACCATCGCGTCCCAATCTATAGTGGATCGCGATCCGAGTGTGGCCTTCGCTAGCTGGGCAACGATCCATGGCTCACTCCGCAGGTGTTCGGACGCAGGCTCAAAGATCCCTTTCGATGTCTGAACATTGAGCATCGTGCTCTCGGTCGAGACGAACTGTGCGCCGCTCGCCTGCATGTCGATCTCGGATCGTCCAAGGCATGGAAGGATCAACGCTTGTTCGCCGATCGCGAGCGCGGTTCGATTCAATTTCGTGATCACCTGAACGGTCAGCCGAGATCGTTTCAAACCTTCGAAAACGACTTGCGTATCCGGAGAAGCACTCGCAAAATTTCCGCCCATCGCGAAGAATATCTTGGCCCGGCCATCGCGCATCGCTTCGATACTCTCGATAGTATTGAATCCGTCGCGTCGCGGAATAGTAAAGCCGAATTCCTTTTCGAGGCTTGTGAAGAACTTCTCATTGACCTTTTCCCAGATCCCCATCGTCCGGTCGCCCTGAACGTTCGAGTGCCCCCGGACAGGGCATAATCCTGCTCCGGGTTTGCCGATCTGCCCGCGGAGCAAGTGGAGGTTTACCACATCCTGGATCGTTGCGACAGACGCCTTGTGCTGCGTCAATCCCATCGCCCAGCACGTGATGACACGGTCGGCATTGATGAACATGTCGGCCGCTTCGGTCAGCTGATCGCGCGTCAGGCCGCTTTCATTGAGTATGGAATCCCACGAAATCGTATCGAGGCTTTCGATGAGCTCGTCGTAACCGTCGGTTTTTTCAGCGATAAAATCATGATCGAATACTTGCCCCGGAGCGGCTCGCTCACGCTCGAGCATGATTTTCATTATTCCCTTAAGTACCGCCATGTCGCCGCCGATCCGGAGCGGAAGATGCAGATCGGCAAGGTGCGTCGACTTGTTTGTCAGTATCGCCAGCGGGAATTTCAACGGGTTCGCATAATGCTGGGGATTCGGATTTACAAAGTTCATCAACCCGGCTTCGGGAAGCGGGTTGATCGCGATCATCTTCGCGCCCGCGCGTTTCGCATCCTCGAGCGATGACATCATGCGTGGTGAATTCGTTCCCGGATTCTGCCCAATGACAATGACGAGATCCGTCTCAGTAAAATCGGATAGGCGAACACTTGCTTTACCCAGGCCGATGGATTCGCCGAGTGCGAGGCCCGAAGATTCGTGACACATGTTCGAACAGTCGGGCAAATTGTTGGTACCGAACTGGCGGACAAATAATTGGTAAAGAAACGCCGCTTCGTTTGATGTGCGGCCGGATGTGTAGAAGATCGCCTCGTCGGGTGAGGCGAGCGCATTTAGTTCGCCGGCAATCAGCTTGAACGCATCATCCCACGAGATCGGTTCGTAGTGCGTCGATCCTTTTCTCACGACTACAGGTTCGGTCAAACGGCCCTGAGAATTTAGCCAGTAGTCTTCTTTTTCAGAAAGGTCGGCGATCGAATACTCTGCAAAAAAGTCGCGGGTAACTCGTTTGGTCGTCCCTTCATCAGCAAGCGCCTTTGCACCGCTTTCACAGAATTCGGCGATCGTCCGTTTGTTATCCGGATCGGGCCATGCACACCCCTGACAATCGATCCCGCCTTTCTGGTTAAGCTTTAGAAGCCCCCGCATGCCCCGAATGACACCCATCTTTCCGAAGGCGTTCGTCATCGTCTCCTTGATGGCGGTCAACCCGGCGGAGGTGTCGCGGGGCTTGGTGACGTGAAGTTGTGTCTCTTCTTCGTTCTTCATCGAGCTAGTTAGGCAAGGTCGCGCTTCACGTCGCGTTCAAAGTGCGCGATTTAACCCGGCTTGCACTCTGAAGCCGGATTCGGAAACGCGTCTTCTCGATCCGGATCATCGGGGTGATCGATGCAGACGAAATCCTTTTCGACGAGGATCTTCAAAGTTTCACCGCTTCCAATAGCTTGTTCGCTCTCGAGGCCGACCTGGTCATTCGACGCCCACTTCTGTGCGACCGCGGTTGGAACGACGACAGAGATCTCGCTTCCGCGGAACCGGGCGGCGATCGATTCAGCGGCCGGTGACGTGACCAGCGAATATCTTAGGTAGCGCGTACCTCCGAATTCGATCTCTTCCGATATCTGCCCTGCCATTGCGAACTGTTCGACCTCGCTTCGCAATAGCCTCAAGCGGATCGAATTGCCTTTTATTCTTAGCTTCATTGTTAGAAATCAGCTCCCAGTGTCCAGTAGCCAGTGATCAGTTCCGCAAACTCGAAACTGGAATTCACGCTATCCGGTCCGAGCACGAATACACATTAAACGATCCGTCGCGAACAAAGCCGACCAGTGTCATGCCGAACTCGTCAGCCAACTCGACCGCCAGACTCGATGGAGCACCTACCGCAACAAGGATCGGGATCCCCGCCATCAGCGCTTTCTGGACAAGCTCAAAACTGGCGCGTCCGCTGACAAGCAAGATCTTTTCCGAAAGCGGCACTTCATTCGTCAGAAACTTTGCGCCGATAACCTTGTCGAGCGCGTTATGGCGACCGACATCTTCACGAACGATTTCAAGCTCTCCTTCCGCGCTGAACAGCGCTGAAGCATGGAGTCCGCCGGTTTGCTCAAAAACATCCTGCGAAGCGCGCAGGATGTTAGGAAGGCGGTTAATGAAATCGGCGTCTATCCGGAGATCGTCGTGTTTGTTAAGTTTCACCGCGCTCGTGTGCAGCGCTTCGATCGAGCTCTTGC
>JBDTSA010000253.1:0-4309 GCA_039931335.1 Acidobacteriota bacterium | reverse complement strand
GAAGGATGATCGCCAGGCAGACGATGCTCGCACCCCGAGCAACGATCCGCACCAAATATTCGAACGTCGTTTCGTTTTCTCTTTCTTCAAACATACTTAGTCGCCTCCAACAACAGGATCCGTGTCCGGCGTTTTGACGAGCCTGACGGTGTCCCGCGCGATCAACACAAGACATTTGCGCTTGCCCGTTGATCGCCATGGTTTTGCATTAACTCACGGGCCGGTAACCTCGAAATTATTCGAACGCCAGCTCGTCGTATTCCTGATCACACTCGTAACAGGTGAATGTGTTGTCGAGATCATGCTCGATCGACCGATCGAAATCCTGCTTCGTTTCTGCGTCTACGAAAAGCATCTTGCCGCAGACGCTGCAAGGTATCTCGTATCGATTTGTCTCCGATCTGTAATCGGTTGAACGGTCGCGAGTAATAAGATCCGAATCGAATTCCTCTCGTAACCTTGTCATGTCGCACCTCCTTTCGAGCGTCATGCCCGTGCGCAGCACTCTACATGTCCACATGAGCAATCGGTTTCGTCCCGGGCTTTTTCGCACGCCAGGCTGCAGTACTCCATACCCGGCTCGACCTTGCAGCCGCATGCTACGTGCGAACAAATATTTTCGTCTGTGATCCGTGTCATTTTCCTGTCTCCATCAGTAAACAAACACTTCGGTCCCGACACTCACCATCCCGCTGAACGCACGGTCGGCGAACCGTGGAATGCGAACGCACCCATGACTTGCAGGATAAGCGGGAACCGAGTTGCTGCCGTGTATCGCAACACCGCTCGAGAAATAGTTTGGATAGTACAAGTCTCCCAACGAGGCTCGACGCACGCCGTTTAACTTGCGCCCGATCTGAAAATGTCCTCGCGGCGTGTGAGCTACTTGCCACTTTCCCTGATCGAAATATTTCTTCTCATTTCCCGATGAAACGGGAAGGATCCGCACAACGGCTCCGCTGCGATCCGTTAGAAAAAGAACCTGTCGCGCGAGATCGATTTCGACATGCGGGGCCGCGGTTTGAAATCGAGCATTTGGCGCTTCAGCAAATCGAAGGGCCTCGAGGTCGGAAATGCTAAGAACGCCGGTTCTCTTTCTGCCCTCGACCTTCTGGAACGCGATGATCGCATGACGGGTCGATGCGTCCGCCCGATCATCGATCGTTATGATCCAGTAGCCGAGCTTAGACAGGAGAGTCTCCGCTTCGAACGTGCTGCGTTTCAGGCGATATGAGTCGGCGGGGACGTGTCCCCGTATCGGGAGTGAGCCAAGGATAAAGATAATGATGATGCCCAGGCTCAAAATAATTGTTTTGTATATGCCGATCATATTCTTTGAAAAAAGACTCCGGACCAGAAAACTGAGCCGGAGTCTTTACCTCTTGCCATCCTGCGTCTCCAATTGAAAGCTCGTCTCGATATTGGTTAGGCCGACGCCACCGCAACCTTTGTCGCATCATGTGCCGTAGCTTTTGGTAGAGTCAGCTCCAGCATTCCATCCTGCAGCTTCGCCGTGACCTTGTCTTCCATGACAGGTGACGGCAGCGTCAGCTGGCGAAAGAACCGGTTGCTGTTCCACTCGCGGACTATAGTGTTGGCGTTAGTCTTTTCGTCGCTCTTCTCGGTTGCCCCGCTGATGATCAGAGTGTCGCCCTTAACGCTGACCTCGATCTCCTCAGGTTTGAAACCAGGGACGGCGGCGGTTACGAGCAGGTTGTCGCCTAGTTCGCTGACCTCCACTGGCACCGGACGCAGTATCTCGTTCTCGGCCTTGAACCAATCCTCCACTTCTAGTCCCCACTCGCCACCACGGTCACGAAAGAAGTCGTATGCCTTGTGCGTGACGTCTTTTGTTATATCGGTAAGTCTCTCCAACAACTTCTCCGCATCCACAAACGCGGGCGCGGGTTCTGTTTTTTTCTCCTGGGCGTTCACCGGCTGCATGGCGGTAGTTTGTTTCGTCTCGAATTCGGTTGTTTTTTTCATAATGGCTCCTCGTGTTGAGCTAAAGCGTTTCCCGCTTCCATCAGAGGATGCGCAATAGATGTACCGCGGCGCGGGGACGAGCTTCAGCGTGTTTTATTGTGTTTAGCCATTACCGAAGAACAAGTTCCGTCCGCACGCGTGGAAAATATCTATGAACTGCGAAATTCTTCGCGACGATCGTTTCTCCCGGCCGGAACTAGCACGGGAAAACACTATGTTCTGCATGATTTGAGTTGCGCGGTCGCTGGAACGGCCATTGCCCTCTGAAGCATTCCGAGATATTTCAAATTTCAGGCAATTCGAGGGATTTATGAAGATACTAATTGCAACAGACGGATCGCGGTTCAGCGAGGATGCGATCAAGAAGGCTTGCGAGTTTGCCGAAGGAAGGAAAGGAGTTTCTTTTCGACTGATCTCGGTTTATGAGCCACAAGTCCCGATGGTCGCAGAGCCATACGCCCTCTCGGCGGAGTATTATCAACAACTCGACGATATGGCAAAACAGCGGGCTGAGGCAGCGGCGGCGGCCGGCGCCGAGCTCATCCGAAACAGGTTCCCCGATGTGCCGTTTGAAGTTACAACCACTGTCGAACTCGGTGCCGCGGCACGGATGATCATCGAGGAAGCGGAAAGCTGGAAACCGGATCTGATAGCTGTCGGTTCGCACGGGCATGGGTTCTGGGGACGGCTCGCGCTCGGCTCGGTTTCGGATGCTGTCCTGCATCACTCTCGATGCACGGTTATCGTAGCGAAGTCCGCTGCGAATGGGACTGGAAAATAGGAGGCGTCACCACCCGCTGCTCGCTATCCGTTGTTGGGTCGGCGAGCATGTCGATACCGCACGTACCACTAAATCTGCGGTTTTCGTGATAGATTGTCGGGCAAACCGACTTGCGCGGAGGAACCTATGAACATGGCGACTCTTCAGACACTGCTTCTCTGGTGCACGGTCATCAACTACGTCATCCTGATCATCTGGTTCGCGGCGTTCGTCCTCGTACACGACGCGTTCTTCCGCCTCCATAGCCGCTGGTTCAGTCTGTCGAAGGAACAGTTCGACGCCATGAACTACGGCAGTATGGCGGTCTATAAGATCGGCATCATGCTGCTGAATCTCGTCCCGCTCATCGCGCTGTGGATGATGAATCGGTAGCAAATCGGTCTGGCTCGGGCTGGCGCCCGTCAAACCTTTTCTGGTTCGACGGCGTACGAGATCATCTAACCGCCATGCTGTCGGGGCTGGCGGCAAGGCGTTTGATCTCGGCGAGTGTCGCGGACGATCCGTCGCCCAGCGAAGCCATTGAGAGAACGGAGCTGGCGGCAGCGAGATCTACGGCAGTTTGAAGAGTCGTGCCGGAGAGGATTCCGTAGATCAGGCCCGCCGCGAATGCGTCGCCGCTGCCGACGCGATCGAGCACATCAACATCATTGTAATTGTTCGCCGTGAACGTCTCGCCATTCGCGAAACACGCGCCGCTCACGCTGTGTCGAGAGGCGGTGTGAACATCGCGGAGCGTTGTCGCCAGCACTTGGATGTTCGGATGGCGCAAGAGTATCGAACTGGCGGCCTTGGCGAAAGCATCATCCGAATACGCCGAAACGCTCGCGTCGAACTTCTCGACACCAAAAACGACATCGGCAAATTCCAAAAGCTCACGGTTGACCCTGTTCGCCGCAGTTCGACCGCCGCGGCCGGACCAAAGCGACTCGCGGTAATTGAGATCGTACGAGACGATGGTGCTGGATTCTTTCGCGGCACGCATTGCTTCGGCCGCGACTTCGGCGGTCGTTTTCGATAAGCCGGCAAAGATCCCGCCAGTGTGAAACCATCGCGTCCCGGTTTCAGTAAATATACTTTTCCAGTCAACGACTCCCGGCTTGAGCTGCGAGACAGCGGTGTTGCCGCGATCGGAGCAGCCGGTCGGCGGCCGCGATCCGAAACCGCGCTCCATGAAGTACATTCCGTTCCGAACGCCCCGTGAAATGCCGTCGGTCTCTCGCCAAAGGATCTGCGAAGCGTCTACGCCGCCCTGGTGAATAAGATCCTCGACGAGTCGGCCGATCTGATTGTCGGCGAGGGCCGTGACGATCGCGGCACGATGGCGGAAGCATTTCGCGATATTGCGCGCGACGTTGTATTCGCCACCGCCTTCCCAGACGCGAAAGCTGCGGGCGGTGTGGATGCGATCGTCGCCCGGATCAAAGCGAAGCATTACTTCGCCAAGCGAAACGATATCCCAGGTGCATTCGGATTCAGGTTTGATTGTCAGGTGGTCGGCCATCGGTAATTAGTGTGTTCGGGTAATAACTGTTCATGAGCGTA
>JBDTSA010000252.1:0-4309 GCA_039931335.1 Acidobacteriota bacterium | reverse complement strand
CTGAACTCTTTCCAATGCTCGACGAAAACCTTATAGCAACACTTGAACAAAGTCTCCGTCAGACGCGCAATGCTCAAAGCCGTTTGATGGCGAGGCTGCGTGAAGTGGAGGTCGAGTCGGAACACCTGAGAGAAGAGATCGAAGCGCTCGAGAACAGCGCGGCCCAGACCGAATCGGCGATCGACAGCTTGCTCGTTACGATGCGCTCGGGCAATCGTACTCTGAATATTGGAAAGACGATGCGTATCGAGGACGACTATGATCGCCGCCCGGTCCCGCGACAGAAGCGAAGCGAAAAGAGCCAGCCGGTCTCAAGTTATCGGCCGGCGAACTCGGTCGCTTATATTAACCAAAATCGCGGCGGTGTTCCGTCGCGGACAAATAATATCGAGCCGATCAGCCACCGCTTTTCGGACAGGACGATCACACAGGCGTGTACTTTGCTGCTGCGTGAAGCCGGCCAACCGCTGCATGTCAATGAGCTCTATAATTTACTTGTCGCCGGCGGAATGCAGTTCAAGGGAAATAACCCGACGATCTCGGTCGCAGTCTCGCTTAACCGGAACAGGCGGTTCCGGAAAGTGGATCCCGGAACGTTCGACCTTGTGATGCGCGAAGCCAGCCGCGACCAGGTCGCTTCCTGAAGCCTTCAATTACTGTCGACTTCGCAGATTTCCTGTAATATAATTTCACAGCTCGATACAGTGGCCCTTCCGATGTATCGGAGCATTCTTTTGTTCGTATTCCTGTTTCGGAAAAGCACGGAGTTATCATAAAAATGAAAAAACTTCAGATCACGGCGATCTTAGTTGGGATGGCGCTTGGTGCAGCGGGCAATGCATTTGCGCAGAAGGTCCGCTTGCGTAGCGACATCGCGCCAGCTTGTACGCAGGTGAGAGCCTCCACCGGATGGAAATTTGCCGACCTCTTTGGCGATGGGAACCTTGCGGTGCTTGGGACCTACGGGTGCAACGGAGTCTTCATTTTCGATGTGTCTAATCCTGACGTGCCGACGCTGAAGAACTGGTACAATCCGGCGCCTCAGCAGCAATTCCTTGAAGCGATCGTGATCGGAAATCGCGGATATTTCGGAAGCGGCATGGGCAATGACGGCGTTCACATCGTGGATCTGACCGACCCTGCAAACCCGGTGCTTCTGGGAAAGGTGAACTCGACGACCGGCGGAGGCTACAACACGATCCACGAGATGATGGTGTTCGACCAGGGAAACTCGCGATACCTTCTCGAGAATTCGAACAGTACCGGCAACCAAAATCTAAAGATCATCGACATCACAAATCCAGCTCAGCCTGTTTTGAAGTGGGACTTTGCTTCTGGTACCGGCGGTTGGATACACGCGATGCATATTCGGGGAACTAAGGCTTACTTTTCAGCCTTTAACAGCTCTAAGGTCGACATCTACAGCATCGCGAATCTCGCGAGTCAAGCTCCGGCGATCCTCGGTTCGGTGGCAGTTGGCAGCACAACAAATCACAGCACGTGGACCAACGAAACAGGTGAGTACCTTTACTCGGCCCGTGAAACGTCGAACGGAGATGTTCGCGTTTACGATGTCCGGAATCCCGCGCAGCCTTTGCTTATCAGATCCGTTAAAGCCGGCGATCTTAATATCAACGCGATAACCCCGCACAACCCGGTCGTCATGGGCAACAAACTTTATGTCGCTTGGTATCAGGCGGGGACGCAGGTATTTGATATCACCGATCCGACGAATCCGGTCAGGGTTGGCCAGTATGACAGCTACCAGCCCGAATTTGCGCCGAGCGAGGCGGAGCTTCGTCTAATGAATGAGTCAGAACCTTGGGACATTGTTTGCGGTTCGGCGAATTTCAGTAACGCGTTGCCGACGAGCTATGGCGGGAACTGGGCAGTTTATCCGTTCCTTGGGGAGGATCGGGTGCTCATGGGCGATCTCACTACGGGCCTTTTGATCGTCGACGTCAGTCGTGCGACGCAAAACAATAAGAATATCGTCTCCGACTTCGATGGCGATTCTAAGACCGATCTTTCGGTCTTCCGTCCGACGACAGGTGACTGGTTTGTCGAGTCGAGTTCGAACGGTTCGCAATCAACTTTAAATTGGGGATTGCCTGGCGACATCATCACGCCGGGCGATTACGACGGCGACGGTAAAACGGACAACGCGATCTTTCGCCCGAGCACCGGAGTCTGGTGGTTCGTCCTTAGTTCTAACGGCTTGCGGCCGGCAATTCAATTCGGCTTGAACGGCGACGTTCCGGTCCCGGCCGACTACGATGCCGACGGCAAGACCGACATCGCGGTTTGGCGACCGTCGAATGGCGTCTGGTACATCAATCAAAGCAGCCTCGGCGTTCGTATCGTTCAGTGGGGTGGTGCCGCAGGAGATAAGGTGTTTGCCGGAGACTATGAAGGCGATGGTAAGGCTGATCTTGTCGTATGGCGTCCGTCAAACGGCGTTTGGTACGTCCTGCAGAGTTCGTCCAGCATCCCGCTTTATTATTCGTTCGGGACGAGCGGCGACAAACCGGTGTTTGCTGACTTCGATGGCGATGCCCGATCCGATCTCGGTGTGTACCGACCGTTGAACGGCGTCTGGTACAGCATCAATTCTTCGAACGGTGGATTTAACGCGTATCAGTTCGGAATTGCCGAGGACATTCCGGTCCCGGCGGATTACGACGGCGACGGGAAGACAGACATCGCGGTCGTTCGTCCGAGCACGAATGTCTGGTATCGCCTGAACAGTGGAAACTCGGGTTTCGTCGTGAGGGAATTCGGCACAGCCGGTGACCTTCCATCCCCATCGTCGGTTCAGCCGCAGTAAGTAGATCGATCGAGAATCCATAGCTCAACAGACCCAAAGTTAAGCAAGCTTGACTTTGGGTCTTTTGTTTTTATGATTGCTGTATGAAATTGCGTCTGACGGTAAACTCCGGATCACTTGTCGGGCGAGTGTTCGAGCTCGAGAGCGGCTTTCTCACGATCGGACGCGGCGAAAATTGCAGTGTTCGGTTCGACCCCCGAAGCGAGCGGATCGCGTCGAAGCAGCATGCATTCATAGAAGCCAAATCGGACGGCTTCTTTCTCACGGACAATAACAGTCTGAACGGTACCCAGGTCAACGGTAATCGAGTGCAGCGAATTCAGCTCGCGTCAGGAGACACCATTCAGTTTGGCCGGCAGGGCGTGACGGCTTCCGTACTCGTCGTTGAGGCCGCGCGTACTCCGGATCCGGGGGCGGCACAGTTTCAGCAGATCCAGCACCTAGCCCAGCACCACACTGACAATTTTCAGAACTCGATGTCGAACATCGGGCTCGGTCAACTCGAAGCCGTCCCGGAGCTGAGCCACACCGGACGTTATGTTGGGATCGGCTTTACGATCTTCGCCGTAGTCTTCATGGCGCTCGTCGTCATCGCTATCATGTTCCTGAGCGTCGGAATTGTGCCGGCTGTGATCGCCGCAGTTGTCGCATTCGTCCCGGCAATACTCTACCTCTTTCCGCTGATATGGCTCGATCGTTATGATCCCGAGCCGCTGTGGCTGTTGTCTCTGGCCTTCGCGTGGGGAGCCCTCGTCGCGGTGATCTTCTCGATCGTCGTCAACTCGATCATCACGCTCGCGTTTGCAGCTAGCCTCGGCGCAGATGCGGGCCAGATCGCCGGCGGGGTTCTTTCGGCACCGATCTTTGAAGAGGCGTCGAAGGGGATTGGCTTGCTGGTCCTGCTCGTCTTTTTCCGGCGGTACTTTGACGATATCCTCGACGGTATCGTTTTCGCGGGAGTGATCGCACTCGGTTTTGCAACGGTCGAGAACGTGCAGTATTACGGCACGGCGTTGGGCGAATCAGGGCTTGGCGGACTCGTCGTTCTATTTTTCATGCGCGGTATCCTATCACCGTTCGCGCATGTGACATTCACATCGATGACCGGCATCGGGTGCGGAATCGCGCGTGAATCCCACAACACTTTTATCCGTATCCTTGCACCGCTCCTCGGTTATTTCGGTGCAGTCTTCCTCCACGCCCTTTGGAACGGTATGGCGATCCTCGGCGGGTTTAAATCATTCGTCGTCGGCTATCTGTTTATCGAGATACCATTCTTCTTGATCTTCGTCGGCTTTGCTTTTTACGTGATGTACCGGCAAAACAAGATTCTCAAAGACATGCTGGCGATCGATATCGCTCGCGGGCTGATCCCAAAAGAGCACGGCGAGACGGCGGTCTCGGCGTTCAAGAGTTCGGCATGGCTCATCGGCGGTCTCTTCGGCGGAAAGTTTCGGGCACGAAGCAGATACTTGCGGGCGA
>JBDTSA010000251.1:0-4315 GCA_039931335.1 Acidobacteriota bacterium | reverse complement strand
CCGGCGGAACATCCTCGTCTTCGTCGATGATCTTGATATCCGTCCTTCCCACGCCGTAGTTCGAATACTTTACCCGCACTTTCATTTTGACGACTTGTCCGTTGCGGAACACAAGTTCGTCATCGGATGAACTGAAAGTCGGGAACCAGTACTTGCCATCAACATTCTCTCGCCATGTTTCGATGGTCGGAAATCGCTCGTCCTTCCACTCAGGTACGGCCTTTCCTTTCGACTTTACGATCAGAAGGTCCTGGTCATCGACCCAGATCCGGCCTTGAAAAAGCCGCAGGCCATCCTTCTCCGCTTTCGGCACGACTTTCGGCGCTACATCGAATACATACAAATTCAGTTCGTCTATCTTCTCTTTCCCAAGATATGTGAATTTGTATTTGTCGATCTGCGCAGGCTCAATGGCGAACGGATCGAGCCCGCCAAGGTTCTCGATGTCGGCCTGCGATACTGATATCTCGGTCAGCGTCGAGATCGGAAAGAAAAGGATCTTCTCGACCCGGTTCAGGCTTCCGTCAAACGTCATAAACGATTCGCGTTTGTAGGTGCCGGTTATCTGGCCCCCCATTCCGATCGTCGAGATCGTCGCATTGCGATTGAATGCGTAAATATTCAGGGCACTGCGGAACAAACGCTCGTTTTTTGTAAATTTCGTAACGATCTTGTCGATCTCAGCCTGACTGAGGTCGGATTTAGTAAAGGTCGCTCCCTGCGCGAGCGCACCCGTACTGAGTGTTAGCAAAATCGTGAAGATCGCCAGTAATCTTATTTTCATAACTTTCAATTTCTCAGTCGGAAACAAACAGATAGATGCCCGTAAACCCGTAAAAGTTGACCGCCGCCGCATCTTGAAGTGATGCTAACGCCAATTGCCGAACAGTATGAACGGCGCTCAGCCCAATTCGATGGATTCGTTTCTGGGAGTTTAAACGCAAAGTCGCGGAGAACTGAGACGAAGCGGCCTCTGCTTCTCTGCGTACTCCACGATCTCTGCGTTTCAAAAGTGAAAGCTAGTCTACAAACTCGACTTCGACCTTGTGCGGAATGATTCCCGCTTCGTAGCCTTCGGCGAGAAGCCGCCGGACGCCTTCTTTGCCTCGTTCGCCGTAATCGAGCGTCAGCTCATTGACACACATCGCGACGAATCGATCTGCAACTTCGGGCGCCATGTCGCGTGCGAACTGCATCGCGTACTGGAGCGCGTCTTCACGATTCTCCATCGAGTACATGATGCTCCGATGCAGGTGACGCGAAACTTGCTTCATCAGATCTTGGCCCAGATCGCGTCTGATTGCGTTGCCGCCCATCGGCAGCGGTAGTCCGGTCCGCTCGTGCCACCATTCACCGAGATCGAGGACTTTGTCGAGCCCAAGCTCTTTGTAGAAGAGTTGGCCTTCGTGAATGAGCAAGCCGGCATCGACTTTGCCTTTTTGCACGGCATCGATGATCTGATCGAACGGATAGACCTCGTATTCGAATTTTGAATTGAAAAGTCGCAGTGCGAGAAAGGCGCTTGTCAGCTCGCCCGGGATCGCGATCTTCATATCTCCGATCTCGTCTGCAGTCCGCGGCTCTTTGGTGACGAGGATCGGGCCGTACTTGTCACCGATGCTCGCTCCGTGCGGAAGCAACGCGTACTTGTCGGATACGTATGCGTAAGCGTGAAACGAGATCGCCGTCACGTCATACACGCCTTTCTTCGCTTCCTCATTGAGGGTCTGGATGTCCTTCAGCGTGTGTTCGAACTTGAGGCCGTCAGTCTCAAGCTTGTTAGTCGCGAGGCCGTAGAACATGAACGCATCGTCTGAATCGGGCGAGTGGGCAACGGTTATCGTGCGTGTTTCGGGCTTGGTTTCAGTGGCTGTTTCCATTTCTTAATACTGCTTGTAGTAAATATTAGTGTCGTAGAAAACTTTGATTTTACCGCGTTCGGAGTGTTTGGCAAACAAGGCTCTTAGTTCTTTTTCGAGGGCCGGATACGACGAAGAATCTTCGGCCGGCATGTAGGATGAAGAAAGCAGCCGCCCGCGAAGCCCCTCGTAATCTAAGACCTGTTCATTAGGGAAAGTTGCACGTGCGTACTCGCTCTGAAAAAACGACCCGAGCTTCTCCTGAT
This sequence comes from Acidobacteriota bacterium, assembly GCA_039931335.1. Classification (GTDB taxonomy): domain Bacteria; phylum Acidobacteriota; class Blastocatellia; order Pyrinomonadales; family Pyrinomonadaceae; genus OLB17. The sequence goes on along the minus strand of JBDTSA010000251.1, from coordinate 2,190 downwards.
CGATATTCTCATGCCGCACCTTCTCGTAATCGTCCGCGTACGTCAGCAGGAGATTTTCGTATTCACGAAGGAACTCGGTTGTATCCAGCTGCCGTTCGTTCCAGATCAACGCGATATAGCCGCCGGTGTGTAGGATGCGTTGGAATTCGGTTCGAGTTTTCTCTGCGTCGAACCAATGAAACGCCTGGGCGGCGATAACGAAATCGACGGAAGCGTCAGCGAGATTTGTGATTTCAGCCGTGCCGTCGTGGCTCATGAAGTTTGGAAATTCTATTAGATATTCTTCCGCCGCCGCACGCATCGCCGCGTTCGGTTCAACGCCATAGACAGTGTTGCGGTTTTCGAGAAACGGCCGCGTCGACAATCCGGTACCCGAGCCGATGTCGGCGAGGACGGAGCTTTCGACTAGCCCCATTTTCGTTTTGAACAGTTCGAGCACCGCGGGCGGATAGCCGGGACGGTATTTGACATAGTTGGCAACGCGGTTTGAAAAGCGTTTAACCGTATCCGATCTCATAAACTCCCCTCTTGGATAGGAGAGGTGTCAGCCGCCTCGGCTGACGGAGTGGTTCCGTCCCTTACTTCTGCTCCAGTCCACTCGCTCTTCTTCGAATGCGGGACATCGAACTGATCCAGTATTCGATTGCAGAGATGCTCAACAAGTTCATCGATCGTTTTCGGCCGGTGATAAAAGCCCGGGCTCGCCGGCAGGATAAGCGCACCGGCGTGTGAGAGCTTGAGCATGTTCTCAAGATGGATCGCATTGTACGGCGTCTCGCGCGGAACGAGAACAAGCTTCCTACCTTCTTTCAGACAGACGTCCGCCGCGCGATGGATCAGATTTGTCCCCGCACCCGAGGCGATCGCACCGAGCGTTCCCATTGAACACGGCACGATTATCATTCCCGCTTGCTTGTTCGATCCTGACGAAGGCTTCGCCGCCAGATTATCGAGGCGCCAGAAACGTATTAGTTTTGAATCATTCGGCAGACCGAGCCACTCGTTTATCTTCTCTAAATTTGCGTCGCGAAGATTCACACCTGTCTCGACTTGAGCGACGGTCGCGGCGGTCGACGACATGATCAAGTTAATTGTCTCAACGGCGCCGCTTGCGGCCAGCAGCTGTAGTGTCCTGTGCGCGTAGATCGTCCCGGAGGCTCCTGTAATACCGACGGTTAGCTCCATAAAGTGTGAATAAATTCTATCCGTTTGGGAATTAAATAGAAAGCCTGATACGAAATCGGCGGCGGCTTCGCGTTAGTAGGTAGGAACGCTCACGGGGCGGGCAAATTCTTATAGGAGGTGAGCTATGAACGGCTGCGAATGCACGATCTACAAAATGATTCTAGACCTGGTCAGCAACGATTATGTCTCGTGGGCACTTGTGACGCTCGCCCGGGGTTACAAGTACGCCTGGCTTCTGTCTTAATTTTTCTATTCATATCCTCCTGTCGGCGGGAACCGGTGTTCCCGTCTTTTTTGTTTGTGCATCATCGTTAGTGTAGATTCTGTACTTGCGACGTAAGGCAGAACGAAGATGAAGACACACTCCCTACCGGTCGTGTTTCTGCCTCCTGCCGCCGAAATCATGAATAGCTCCGAGATAGAACAAATACTCGAACAGCATGCGGCTGGCGACTTAGGGTCAGCCGAAGCTGCCGAGCGCATTAAGAACCTCTCGTACGAAGACATTGGATACGCCCGAGTCGATCACGCACGCGCCGAGCGACAAGGCTTTCCCGAAGTTATTTTTGGCGAAGGTAAGACTTCCGAGCAGATCTGCGGGATCTTCGAAAAGCTCCTCGCCCGCCGGCCGAATGTCCTGATCACGCGTACGAACAAAGACGTTTACGGAGATATTAGAAACATCCACACGGATGCGGAGTGGCACGAATCGGCGCGCGTGATCCGCGTCTTTCGCGATCAGACCGAATTGGGTGTCGGCGAGATCACTGTCGTCACGGCCGGCACGAGCGACATCCCGGTCGCCGAAGAAGCTGCACTCACCGCCGAGACGATGGGCAATCGAGTCAAACGAGTGTGGGATGCAGGCGTCGCCGGGATTCATCGGATACTTGCCGAGCGCGAACTTCTCGCGAACTCGCGGGTCGTCATTGTCGTCGCCGGAATGGAGGGCGCGCTGCCGTCGGTCGTCGGCGGGCTCGTCGCGGTTCCCGTCATCGCAGTTCC
>JBDTSA010000250.1:0-4320 GCA_039931335.1 Acidobacteriota bacterium | reverse complement strand
CGGATGGTGTCACAAAATTCCTCGTCTTCGACATCCGTACGGGGCGCAAACTCAATCATTCAGATCTGTTCATTCCGGCTCGTCTGCCTGATCTGCTGGCAAAGATCCGAACGGTAATGAAACGCGGCGAGGAAGCAGCATTGAAGAAGTCCGAAGAGATGCGCTCGATGCTTGCCGATTTCCGCGCGATCGATCCGGAGTTCCATCCGTTGCCTGAAAAGATCGAATTCAAAGACCTTCAGGGATTCGGGATCAGCGACACGGGCGTTACATTTAAATACGACTACGGCTATCCGCACGTCGCGGAAGCTCTTGAACCGCCGGGCGACTTTTTCATCGCGTACTACGACCTAAAGCCGCTCATCCGAACTGACGGTTTGCTTGCACGCTTCGTTCGCTAATATACTTTTCGCAATATGAGTCAACGAAAGATAAGGGTCCTCGTTGCTAAGCCGGGCCTCGATGGACACGACCGCGGAGCAAAGATCATTGCTCGTGCGCTCCGTGATGCCGGAATGGAGGTGATCTATACCGGCCTTCGACAGACGCCTGAAATGATCGCTTCGGCGGCTCTACAGGAGGACGTCGACGCGGTCGGGATTTCCATCCTCAGCGGCGCACATAAAACACTTTGTCCGCGAATCGTGGATCTGCTTCATGAAAACGGAATGGACGACACGCTTGTGCTCGTTGGCGGGATCGTTCCGACGGAAGACATAGCAGATCTGAAATCAATAGGTGTATCCGAAGTCTTTCTACCAGGAACTTCGACGGAAGACATTGTTAAATTCATCAACCAAAATGTTCGAACTTAGGGAGACAATATGAAAATGTATGCAGCAGTCCTGATCGGAGTAACAACACTTCTCTCGATCTCATCCGAAGCATCGACCCCGGCGAGTTCAGCCGTCGAAAGCCAGGTCGTAACAAAAACAAAGGTGACGACACGCAGAGTCAGCCACCGAACAAAGGTGACGACCAAGAAGGTCACCCACCGCACGAAGCGCGGCACGAAGCATCTTTACGCGAAAACCGCCACGAAGACGCGACCTATACGACATAAGACATGGCACACCGGACGGAAAGTTGTTAGCCGGACGAAGAAGATTTTTAATTAAACAATACCGGAGAGTGAATAATTAGGCGTCCAGCGGGGACGCCTTTTTTATTGGCACAACTAATGCTGTCCCATATTTACTGAATCAGTTGATTCAAATTCTTTTTCGAAAAAGAGGTTAAGTTATGAAATCTAAACGATTACTAAGTGTCGCAGTATTTTTCGCGGCTGTCTTCTTTGCATACGGACAAGCGAATGGACAAGTTGTAGAGAAGATAAAAGACGTAGCCGAGAAAACTAAAGACGTCACGGTCGACGCAGCCAAAAAGACACGCGTTGTCGTTACGGACGGGTTAGAGAAAGCAGCCGACAAAACCGGGGACGCCGCATCTGCTACGGGCAAAGCCGTCAAATCCACCTCCAAGACAATTGGTAACCACGCCGTGACCGTCACGGAAAACGTTGTGGGTACGGCCTACGAGGGAGGCAAATGGTTTACCGTAACTACATGGGACGGGACGAAGTGGGTCTCGAAACGTACCTGGTACGCCACAAAGAAGGTGGCCAGTGCGACCAAGGACGCCGTACAGTAGGCGATTAGAATATTTGCCAGCAAAATCCGGGCGCAACGATCGATTCTCGAGGCCGATTGTTGACCGCCCGTTTTTTTTGTCTTTTAATCTAGCTCAATGAAAGAGAAAGTTAGGGTCGCAGGCGGCCAGGGATTTTGGGGAGATTTGCTGACGGCTCCGGTAGATCAGGTCCGCGGCGGCCCGATCGATTATCTGATGCTCGACTATCTCGCCGAGGTCACAATGTCGATCATGCAGAAGCAGCGCGCTCGTGATCCGCAGGCAGGTTATGCGAAAGACTTCGTGGCCCTCATGCGCGAGATCCTGCCGGACTGTGTCGAAAAGAATATCAAGGTGTTGTCGAACGCCGGCGGTGTGAATGTCGCCGGCTGTGCGGAAGGCATAAAGAATGTTGCGGCTGAGCTCGGCCTTTCCGGAAAGGTAAAGATCGGTGTCGTTACGGGTGACGACATCCTCGGCCGGCTCGATCAATTTGCCGCGCAGGGTGTTGAGATCACGAATATGGAAACGGGAGAGCCGCTTTCGGACATTCGCGACAAGGTTCAGGCAGCAAACGTTTATCTCGGTGCCGGAGGGTTGGTTGAAGCTCTGGACAAAGGAGCACAGGTCATCGTGGGCGGACGCCTGACCGATACAGGTTTAACTCTTGCGCCGCTCATGCATGAATTCGGATGTAACTTTGACGATTGGGATCGCGTCTCCGCCGGTACGATCGCGGGTCACATCATCGAGTGCGGTGCCCAATCGTCCGGCGGCAATTGTCAGTTCGACTGGCAGAACATCCCCGACCTCGCAAACGTCGGGTTCCCGATCATCGAAGCTTTTCCGAGCGGTGAATTCGTCGTCACAAAACACGACGGCACAGGCGGCCGTGTAAACGTTCAGTCGGTCAAGGAGCAGCTTCTCTACGAGATGGGTGATCCGAAAGCTTACATCACGCCTGACGTCGTCGCCGATTTCTCGTCGATTCATCTGGCCCCGGATGGAGACGATCGGGTTCGCGTCTTCGGGATTACCGGGAATCCGAAAACGGAATTCTATAAAGTCTCAATCGCCTATTCAGCCGGGTGGAAGGCAGTTGGAACGCTTGTCTATGCGTGGCCCGATGCCTACCAGAAGGCACAGGCGGCGGACAAAGTATTGCGGGCTCGTTTAGAAAGGCTCGGGCTGAAATTCGATTTGACCCTGACCGAATTCGTGGGTGTTAGTGCGACGCACGGCCATCTTGCCGGCGAACCGCCTGCCGATATTCCGGAAGTTCAGTTGCGCTTTGGAGTGCGTGGACAAAGCAAAGCGGACGTCGAAAGGTTCACGAAGGAGCTTGCGCCTTTAATCCTGACCGGTCCGCCGGCAGTAACAGGATTTGCCGGCGGCCGCCCTAAGGTCGAAGAGATCATGGCGTACTTTCCGGCGTTGATACCGAAGACTTTGATCGATACGAAAGTTGAGGTTATCGAGGCGTAGTAGGTGGATTTAAACGCGAAGATCGCGAAGACCGCAGCGCATGCTTTAGAAAAGAAATGTCTCTGCGTCCTTCGCGATCTCTGCGTTAAAAGTTACTTCTTGTCCAGAAACTTCGCGATCCCTTTTTTGCAATCTTCACTCATACGAGCTTGGGCGTTGGCCTTGGCTCCAGCTTCGATCGCATCTTCGAATGACATGCCGTCAATTTCGTACAGGAGCTTCTTTGTCGCCACGACCGCTGAGTGACTCAGCTTTTCGTACTGAGCTGCAAAGGCCGTCACATCTTCTTCGAAGGATTCATCGTTGAAAATGCCGTGAACTAGACCGATTCCACTAAGCTCGACGGCCATCATTTCATATCCCAGCGTCAGCGTTGCGAAAACGTCCTTCTCTGACATGTTGCGTCGAATTATCGCCGCGACCATCGCCGGAACGAACCCGATCTTGACTTCGGGAAATCCAAACACTCCACTGCTATCGGATACGATGAGATCACAGGCCAACGCCAATCCAAATCCCCCGGCTAGCGCTCGACCACGGATCGCGGCGATTACTGGAACCCTTACTCGCCGGATCATCTGAAACAGATCGCCGAGACTTCGGGCATCCTCGAGATTCTCTTCGTATGAACTCTCGCTGATCTTCCGAAGCGACTCAAGATCGGCACCCGAGCAAAAATCGTTGCCCGCACCGCGAATCACGATCGCCCGCAGCGTGTCGTCCGCGTGGGCTTCTCTCAGTGCGGTCTTCAAAGCGTCGACTAAAGCGTCGTTCAAAGCATTGCGCTTCTCGGGGCGGTTCAGTGTGAGCGTTCGCACAGCCCCGTCGTCCTTAATCAATAATTCAGACATTCTTTCTCGTAGTCGTTATTATCGCATTGATCAATTTTGCGATCTCGATTCGATCCGCATCGATCGATTCAAATTCCTTCTGCGACAATAGCCCTGATAAAAGCAAAAGCTCAAGCCAGTATTCCGTTTCCGATGCCTTGCGACGTGCGATACCAAACTCACCGGCGAAAACTTCGCGAGACTCGGCAGAGGTGGCTTCCTTCACATGTTTTCCGACGTTCGTTCCGGCTCGCAAAAGTTCGTTACTCAACGTAAATTCCTTCTTAACTTTGGCCAGATGGCCATTAAGTTTTACTATCCGCAACGCGAACGCCAGCGATTTCACCAAAACGATATTCTTTTCCATGGAAGCTCC
>JBDTSA010000249.1:0-4320 GCA_039931335.1 Acidobacteriota bacterium | reverse complement strand
GGGCTGCATATTTGCCGAGAATCAGGCGATGGAATGGCTCGTCTCGCTGACCAGTCTGCCCGAAGGGGCTTTCGGAGTTTTTACAAGCGGCGGTACCGAGGCGAATCTTTCGGCAATGGTCACGGCGAGGGAATACTGGCGCGGCGCGAACAAGAACAGGCAAGTTGAGAGGGGAATAGTCATCGCATCGAGCGGCGCTCATTCGTCGATACGGGCGATGGCGAAGGTGATCGATGTCGACGTGATCTTTGTTGAAACCGAAGATCGGCTCGAAGGTTCACAGGTCAGCGCAGCTCTTACCGGAATGTCGGCGGCCGATCGCGCACGGACGTTTGCGGTAATCGCTACCGGCGGCACGACCAATGCGGGAATAATCGATGACCTCGAATCGATCGCCGCGATCTGCGAGGCGGAAGATCTTTGGTTCCACGTCGATGCAGCCTACGGCGGAGCCGCTCTCGCGGTGCGGTCGGTGAGGCATTTGTTCAAGGGGATCGAACACGCCGACAGCGTAACGATCGACCCGCACAAGTGGCTCTTTTCACCCTACGATTGCGGAGCGATCATCTACCGCCAGCCGGAGCTCGCGCGAAACGCTCACGCCCAGGAGGGTTCCTATCTCGACATCTTCAGCGACGAGGCCACGACGGGTTTCAATCCTTCCGACTATCAGATCCAGCTCACACGTCGCGTCCGCGGCCTGCCGCTGTGGTTCTCGCTCGCAATGCATGGAACGGACCGCTACGAAAAGGCCATCGAACGGGGAATCGAATTAGCGCAGATCGCCGGAACGCAGATCGAAAGATTGAGCTACACCGAGCTTGTACGCGAACCGAGTCTCTCGTGTGTTTTGTTTCGTCGGATCGGATGGTCGCCGGAAGACTACCGCGCGTGGACGTACAAGAACCACAAGTCCGGGTTCGCTTTGGTCGCTCCAACAAAACGGCGAACCTCGCTCGGAGCCGAGACCGTTTCGCGATTTTGTTTTATCAACCCCGATACAACCGAAGAGGACATTGCGGATATTCTCGAGACGATGGCGTGATAAATAATAATTGCCTTTGAATATGGATTTGGCGGATCTTACGGATATGAATCTGAAGAAGCCAAGTTCGATCGATCCGGCCTGAACCGCTGTCGAATCCGCGCAATCCGCGTCGTTGGCGATCCTCGCCGCGATTGAGTAGAATTCTAAATACAGTTAGAGAACACATGAGACCGACCAGGCTCGCACATACGAGGACCGCGACGTCAAAAGGCTTTCTAATTGAACCCACGAACTTGGCAGAAAATTATTGATCGAGTCGGTATGACTCGAACGGAGCGACAAACATGAGTTTCATGACTGACATAAAAACTATTCGCGAACGCGCCCGACGTCAGATCGAAGAGGGCGCAGTCACGCAGGATTATTCGCTCGACAAAGATCAGGCTATCAAGATCCTCAATGGGGCCCTTGCGACCGAGATCGTTTGCGTATTGCGATACCGGTTTCATTACTTTATGGCCAGCGGCATTCATAAAGAGGGACCCGCGGCGGAGTTTCTCCAGCATTCGAATGAGGAGCAACGTCATGCGGACATGATCGCCGAGCGCATCAAGCAGCTCGGAGGAAAGCCCGAGATGAATCCGGCGGTAGTGGCACAGACGAGTCACTCGGAGTACGTCGAGGGAACTTCACTGGAGGACATGCTTCGTGAGGACCTGGTGGCAGAGCGCATCGCGATCCAGACCTACCGCGAAATGATCAAGTTCTTTGGCGAGAAGGATCCGACGTCGCGCCGATTGATGGAAGAGATCCTCGCGGTTGAAGAGGAACACGCCGACGATATCGCCGATCTCTTGTTTGCGGTCGAGCCGGATAATGTCGAGAACGTCAAGAACCTTTATTTTGCCGAAGAGGTTCCCGGCACATCGAGCGCGGGTAAAAGCGCGAAGGCCGTCTCAGCCAACAAAGCGGATAAGAAAGGCAAGAAGGCGAAAGCAAAAGCCGCGGGACGCTAGATTTAGACATCACGACAACTTGTCGGTTCCACCCCTGCGCTAGCTGGTGGGTCGGCTTAGATTTGAACGCGGATCCAGCGGATGGAACGGATTAACGCGGATCTGTATTTTTCTAATTCATTCGCCTGACTCCGCTGCTAAAAATTGCTTGATGATATTGAACGCCCCGCCTAAAAAATCCGCGTGATCTGCCCAATCCGCGTTCAAAAAACGATTCGTGTCATCCGCCGCTAAAGAACCTCGCATACCAGGCTTGAACCTCACCTACGATTTCGACGCGCCGCTCCCCGGATGAGTTTCCACGTTTACGCGATGAAACTTTTAGTTTTCGTAACCGCGACAAGAGGGCTTTTAGACTTCTCTCGCTTGTCGGACTTGTTCGAGATTTTGTTTGAAGGCGCTTGCGCCGAGAACGACCCGCACAGCGTGCGTTATTTTGTCGTCAACCAGGTCGATTCGGTTGGCCTCGAGCATTCTTCCGTCTATTTCAATGCTTGCCGCACCGCCGCTGACGCCGTTCGGATTTTCGACTCTAATGCTGTACATCGTCGATTTGTAGCGATAGGCGATTTCAAATTCTTTCCAGTCGCGCGGAACGCACGGATCGATTGACAGAATATCGCCGGCTTTTGTGAATCCCAGAATGTTTTCGAGCGCGGCTCGATACATCCATCCAGCCGCACCCGTATACCATGTCCAACCGCCCTGCCCGACATGCTGCGGGTTGGAATAAACATCGGCAGCAAGGACGTAAGGTTCGGTTTTGTAAGCTGCAATATCCTTGCTTGTGCGGGTGTGATTTATCGGATTCAGAAGCGAGAAAATCTCGTGCGCTTTGTCGCCGTCGCCCAAAAGCGCGAAAGCCATGATCGTCCACGCGGCGGCGTGGGTGTACTGACCACCGTTTTCGCGAATTCCGGGAGGATAACCTTTGATGTAACCTGGTTCGAGCGCGGTTTTATCGAACGGCGGCGTTAAAAGAAGCACGAGTTTTTCGTCGGGCTTTATCAATCGCTCGTCAACCGACCGCATCGCCCGTTCCGAGCGTTCTTTTTTGCCCTTGCCTGAAATCACGCTCCAGCTTTGGGCGATGGAATCGATCTGGCACTCGTCGTTTTGCTTTGAGCCGAGCGGTGTTCCGTCATCAAAAAACGCGCGCAGGTACCAATAGCCGTCCCAGGCGTTTTTTTCGAGATTCCTAATCAGTAGTTTAGCGTGAGATCGGTATTTTTCGGCACGTTCGGCCTCATTTCGTTGGTCGCAAACTTCAGAAAAATCGTCAAGGGCCTTTGCCAGAAACCAACCAAGCCATACGCTCTCGCCTTTGCCCGCGATGCCGACGCGGTTCAACCCGTCGCTCCAATCGCCCGCGCCGATGAGCGGCAAACCGTGTGTGCCGATGGGCAGACTTTTTTCGACGACGCGAACGCAGTGTTCAAAAACGGTTGCGCTTTCACCCGAAACAACCGGTCGAAGATATGTTTCCATTTCACCTTCGGCTAAAACTGGACCATCGAGAAACGACACGACTTCATCAAAAATACTGGCATCAGCCGTTTTCTCGACGTAAAAACAAGTGACGTAAACGAGCCAGATCAAGTTGTCGGAAATGCGCGTTCTGGTTCCGGCGTTTGACGGTTCGTGCCACCAGTGCTGCACGTCGCCTTCTTTGAATTGACGAGCGGCGTGGCGTAAAATTTGCGCCCGAGCCAAGTCCGGTCGGGTATAGACGAGAGTCATAGCATCCTGAAGTTGGTCCCGGAAGCCGAAGGCACCGCTCGATTGGTAAAAGGCTGAACGGGCCCAGACGCGACATGCTAGCGTTTGATAAACGAGCCACCGATTCATCATTATATCCAGCGATTCGTCGGGCGTTTTGACTTGCATCGCGCCTAGGATTTCGTCCCAAAATTCTTTGACGCTGCTAAATCCTTCTTCGACAATTCTTTTTTGACGAAAGTGCGAAACGCTCATCCGAGCGTTTTCGAGCGAATCTTCTTCGCCGAGTAGGAAAATAATTTCGCTGGTTTCACCGGGCTGAATTTCGATGTCGGTTTGCAATGCGGCACACGGATCGAGTCCCGCGCCGTTTGCTCCCGAGAGATTTGTACGGAGCATCGCGGCGGGACGAGCCAAAGTGCCGTTACGCCCAATAAATTCCTGACGGTCGCAGGTCCAAGTCCGCGCGTCCGCGCTCGTTGCGACGAAAGCCACGCGTTCAGCAAACTCGTTGTTATACGGATTCCTCGCCAGAATGGCTCCTGTCGCCGCGTCAATTTCCGTAATGACAAACGGAGCGGATTGCGAACGATTTAC
>JBDTSA010000248.1:0-4337 GCA_039931335.1 Acidobacteriota bacterium | reverse complement strand
GGGAGACGAGCCGCATGAGAATTTCAGACCGCGCTTCCGCGGAAGTTTGCGACCATTTCGGGAAGGCAGCACGAGCAGCATCGGCCGCAAGATTCACATCGCGGTCGTCCGAATCCGGAAGCCGCGAATAGACATCGCCCGTCGCGGGCTCGACATTCTCGAGGTATGCGCCGGAGGCCGGATCGACCAGCTCTCCACCGATGTAGTTCTTGATCTCTAACATCCAGAATAAAGCTCGCGTTAGGCCTCGCGATTTTCGATGAGATACAGAAAACTCTATGAAGTATAGAGGATGCGGCGATGAGTACGAAACAAGCTGAAGTCCTGTTTAAGAAAAAATTCTTGTTAAACTTTGGCGTAAGTGAGTCCGGTTTGGCCTTGGTATTTTCCCCCGCGGTCCTCGTAGCTCACCGCGCAATCTTCATCGGATTCGAAGAAAAGGATCTGGCCGATGCCTTCGTTCACGTACACGCGAAGCGGAAGGTTGGCAAGGTTGGCGATCTCGACGACAAGCCTGCCGGTCCAACCGGCTTCGAGTGGCGTTGTGTTGACGAGTAATCCGGCTCGAGCGTACGTCGATTTACCGAGTGCGATACCCGTCACATTTCGCGGGATACGAAACGTCTCGACTGTCACTCCGAGGCCGTAATGATGACCGGGCAGAAGATAATACTTCGCGCCGTCCTCGGCGGTTCGCAATGGCGGCTCGATGAGCGACGATGCTTCGTCGAAACGTTTCGGATCTATCTCGTCGCCGTAAACCGACGAAAAGATCCTGAATCCATCATCGGCGAGGCGCATGTCATAGCCATAGCTCGACGCACCAGCGGAAATGATCCGGCTGCCATTGACCTCGCGGACGAGCTCGGGTAGAAACGGATCGATCATTTGCCTCTCTTCGGCCATCCGCCGAAGCCATAGGTCTGATTTAATCGTCATGTCTGGAGAACCGGCTTCTGCCGGCGATTCATAATATCGCGCTGTCGGCAGATAACAAAAGGCGCGGCCTATAGACGGGACTCCAAACTGCTGATCTTGAGCGTGCCATCGCCGACCGTAAACTTGAGAGAAGCTCCGCCGACTCCGGACTTCGCGACGATCGACTTATCGGTGAACTCTGCCTTTCGCACACGAGGCTTGAATCCGAGATATCCGTTTTCAATTTTCCCCGTTCGCAAGATTGTCGCATCGAACTCCGCGTTCATGCCGTTTGGCAGATATACGGTCATGTCGCCGGTGGCCAACTGAACATCGGCGAACCTTCCACGCCAGCTCGGCGTTGGAACGGTCAGATCGACGGTGCCCTTACCAAATACTGCCTGCACGGCGCCACCTTTAAGATCGAGTTTAGCGTCCGTTTCCAGGTAGTTGATCTTGAACGTTCCGTCAACGCCGGAGATCGAAAGATCGCCGCGGCCGCCGTCGATATTAAGATCGCAATATTGGGGAACCTTGATCACGTAATCGATCCTGAAAGGCAAACCGAGAAGCTGCTTGGGAAATTTTTTCCCGAGTTTTTTTACAAGTGATTTGTCGTGCGTACCGACGCTCATGACCGCGACGCGGCCCAGACTTTCGTCGAGAACAAAAGTCGTAACCTGACTCAGTATCTCCAGATCCGCTTCGCTGTTCGCGCTCACCTCGATCTCGGCCGAGATCTCGATCTCACGGCCCTTCCAGCCTTCGATGCGGATCGAGCCGACCGGGGCTCCGGTTACCGCGAGAGTGCCGCCCACTCCGAATTCGAACTTATCCGTTTTGTAGGTTGTCCTCTTGAGAAGAGGTTTCGACTGGGCAATAGCGGTGATCGAAAAGACAGCGACCAACAAAGCGAGCAAAAGAGCATTTTGTGTTTTCATTATGGTTTTAGTTCGAGCGGAACGATCGGAGAGGCCGTCCTTATCTTAAGGCGCCTTAGAGATGGGGGTCAACAAGTTTCTGAGATCTATCGTCGGATGAAAGCGATCGAGCCGCGCTGATTTGTGACCGTCAGGTAAGAACTCCCGTCGCCGACTTGCCCGGTCACGCGTCTTCCGTCGCCGAGGAAACGCATGTTACCGCCGGAGAAGGAACCCAGGTTGATCCTCCGCGTCGACGGAGCCGTCGCGATAAGTTTGAACGAAGAGTTGAAAGGAACGCGGAGATTGATATCACCGCTCATCGACGTGAAACGATAAATTCCACCAGACTGAATATCGCCGTCAAAGAAAATATTTCCGATCCCGTTCTCCGCAGACACCATCGGCGCGCTGATATTCGTGAGGGTAATATCACCATCGCTCGAAATCTTTGCGCGGACGAGAGATCCGCGTACGCTGCTGACGTTCAAGTTTCCAACTTTGGTCTCGATATCCACCGCGGCATCGAACGGAACGCGAATTGTGAAGTTCACGCTTCCGATATCGCCCCGGCCGTAATTGTCCCTCACGATATTGATAAGGATGGTCCCATCGACGATCTGCGGATTGATGGCGGCCGCCGGATTTTCCAGGTACGCCTGAACCTGAACTTCCGGGCGGTTCCAACCTTCTACCGTGACCGTCCCCGACCTATTTGTCAGAGTGAGACGAACGTTACGCGTCGCGGGGTAAGTTTTGGAGAACCGACGCTGCCCCGACGCCTCTAATGGCGCAAAGAAAAAAACTACGCTCAACAAAAGAAGAATCGTAGTTTTTCCAGCGAAACGGTGAAAGCGATTTTTCAAGAATCCGGCCATTTGCCAACAAAACTAAAGGTCAGAAAACTCGCGAAGCAAGTCCATCTTGTCATTCAAAACAGTGTCGAGCATCTCACCCGTCAAATCGTCGTCCGGGTTTTCCTGAAGAATAATCGTATATTCACTGACCGACTCATCGATAAGATTTAAATTTCTATCAAAGGCATCGCGGATCTTTGCGTCCCATTGGCCGCGACGCTGCTGAACTCGTTTATTCCAATAGTCAATCGCCGCCTGCTGTTCTTTGACCCTCTTCTCTCTCGCCTGTTGCGGAGTATCGGTCAATCCGACTCTGCTCAAAAACTTTTCAAACGTTGTCTGCGAAGCAGAAGACCTTGACGTAAAGTCTTCTCCCGACGGCTCGAAATAATTTCGGATCCCAACTACCGTCAGCAGGGAACTGATCAACGCTATGGCGAGGAAGGCCGCTCCGGCTTGCGAGAACGTCAGGTTCCATCCGCGCGATAACAAGGTCTTCTTCGGTTCCTCAACCACTTCGGGTTTGATCTCGCTTTCGATGAGATTGTTTATGCGGCACCAGAGAGCTTGCGAGTTTGGCGGGATGATCTCCGAAGAAACGTTGCCGCGGCACGACTCGAGAATTACTGAGAAGTCTTCGCAAAGCTTTGCGCAGCCGGCACAGACGCTTAGATGCGTCCGCATGTTCGCCGATCCTATCTCATCTAGTTCGCCATCCAGGTACGGGCTGATATTTTCCTGGCACTCCGTGCAATTCATTTCTCTACAGAACGGCCCAAAATCCACCGCCTCGTCAACTGCCACCTTGTTCGCTTTTCAATCTAGATAGATTAGCTGTCGATGGAAAGGGTTGCCTTTCAGACCAACTTCTCTCGGCCCGCCGGGCCTCAGTCTCTAAACGCAACTCCGCGAGCAGAGCATCCGACGCCCTACCTCTGACCTGACTTACGCTGAGCTAATCTTTTTCTTTGATCAACAGCCCGCGCAGCTTTAGCCGCGCCTTGTGAAGCTGAGATTTTGACGTGCCGACCGAGATGCCCATTATCCGAGCAACCTCTTCATGCTCATAGCCCTCGACATCATGTAGCACAAAAACGTTTCGATATCCGTTCGGGAGCGCTGCAATCGCTTTCTTCAAGGCGATCCGATCGACGACCGGCATCTTGTTTGGGTTAGCGGTGCCGTGCACGGTCTGCTCCGGCATCTCACCGTCATCGGAAACCTTTTCGTTTTTGACGCTGCGTCGGCGAAAGTGCATCAGCACCTGGTTGACAGTCAGGCGGTGCAGCCATGTCGAGAATGCAGAATCACCTCGAAAGCTTCCAGCCTTACGGAAAAGCTGAATAAAAACTTCCTGGGTGAGATCCTCGGCCTCGGACGTGTTATTGGTCATGCGCATCGTCAGACTGTACGTGCGACGATGATATCTCTGATAAATGACCTCGAATGCCGGAAGATTGCCTTTCGCGGCAAGCTGGCAAAGAGTCAGGTCTGAAGCCTTCGGATCGAATGACGCGGCTTGCGGCGTCGGTAGGACTTGTGAAACAGGCGCGTGAAGAAGAGGAAGCTCGGCGGCATCCTCAAAAGCAAAGGCGGCCTCTTGTTCGATCGCCGCGGTGCTTGAGTCCATAGTTACTCCTGG
>JBDTSA010000247.1:0-4337 GCA_039931335.1 Acidobacteriota bacterium | reverse complement strand
GTCTGTGACATCTGTTTTAGGATGACGTACGCAAATCGAAGGGCCGCATCGTGGAAAACAGCACCACGGTTGAAAAGATCAAGGACGACGCGGGCGTCAGCGGTAAAGCCCGTCGTCGATGCCTGGACAAGGGCATCATAAGGCATCTCATTTTTGCCAAGGATAACGGGTACGCCGATCATGCCTTCAAATCCGGCGAATCCGGTTTCGACCGACCGGCCTTGTTCGGTCACGCAAAGCAAAGAGACCATCCCGTTATTCGGGAAAAAGCATGTGCGTAAGACATCGCCGCTGCGTGCAAGCATCTCACCCGCCTGGAAAGATGCCTCCACGAGATGCGGCTTGATTACCGCGAATTCTGCCGGCGGCAAGACAGAAAGCAATCGGTTGTGAATCGGATGCCGTGAATCACTTGCGTCATGCATAGCGCTACCCCGTAGACTATAGAAGGATGGTGGACTGGTATTCGAAATATAGCACAGAACTCCGCTGCTCAGAGTCAAAGTTCAGCTTTACAAAAGCTGACGTTTCGGGATGGATGGTTTCGCCATTTTAACGGAAGCGGGGCGCCTGTGCCTGTCGGGTAACGGACACATCGCTACGGTCTGGACGTTGCGTTATAATTTGAACATTCGATCGACCGAATTATAGTTTTTATGAGCGAAAAGAATCCACTCGGGCTAAAGAAGATCCATCACGTTGAGTTTTACGTCGGCAATGCCAAGCAGGCCGAGTTTTATTATCGGAAGGCGTTCGGTTTTTCGCGCGCCGCCTATTCCGGTTTAGAGACCGGCAATCGCGAAACGACGAGCTATCTGATGCGGCAGAATCGCGTCAACTTCATTTTGACGACGCCGCTCTCGCCCGAGCATCCGGCAGCCGAACACATCAAGCAGCACGGCGATGGCGTGCGCGATATCGCGTTCCAAGTCGAAGATGCTGATCATGCATTCACTGAAGCGGTGAAACGCGGAGCGACCGCGATCATCGAGCCGCGCGATCGTTCGGACGCTGACGGCACCGTCCGCCACGCCGCGATCGCGACGTACGGCGATACGATCCATTCGTTATATTCCTATACCTCGGGCGCGAAGCCGGTCGCTAATGGCAACGGAAATCCGCAATCCGCAGCCCGCAATCCGCAATCCGAATACTCCGGCATTTTCCTCCCGGGTTTCGTGCCGCAGGAGCTCGCCGGCGAAGAGGTTGGAATACAGCTCGTTGATCACATCGTCGGCAACGTCGAGCTCGGCAAGATGAATTACTGGTGCGACTTTTATCGTGACGTGCTCGGTTTTTTCCGCTACATCACGTTCGACGACAAGGACATCTCGACCGAGTATTCGGCGCTGATGTCGATCGTCATGTCGGACGGGGGCCACAACATCAAATTCCCGATCAACGAACCGGCGGAGAGCAAGAAAGGTAAATCGCAGATCCAGGAGTACATCGACTTTTATCGTTCGGCCGGCGCACAGCATATCGCGCTCCTCTGTAAAGACATTGGCCACACCGTCACAAAACTTCAGGAAAACGGCGTCGAGTTTCTCACGGTTCCCGATACCTACTACGATGAGCTCCCGAGCCGCGTCGGCGAGATCGACGAAGACATCGACAATTTGAAAAAACTCGGTATTCTCGTGGATCGCGATGAGGAAGGCTATCTGCTGCAGATCTTCACCAAACCCGTCGAAGACCGTCCGACCGTTTTTTTTGAGATCCTCCAGCGCAAAGGCTGCAAGGGTTTCGGCAAGGGAAACTTCAAGGCGCTATTTGTCTCGATCGAGGAAGAGCAGCGGAGACGGGGAAACTTGTAAACGCGATTGAGAAATTTTGACCTCCATGACGATTTTAGAGACCTGGAGAACTCCGTTTGCTTCCGCTTCCTGGCCAGGCATTTGGATAACCGCTGAACGAGATATCCGGAAAACTACTGTCTTCGTTCAGGCCGAACGCTTTTGGCGTCTGCAGTTCGACTATATCGTTGGGCTCAGAGTGTGTAACGAATCATCGGACGATAACACCAGATTCCATGTCGAGCGGGACGAACAAGATAAATGCTCGTATATCTGGAACGGCTCGCCTTGGCTTAAAGAATTCTGCAAAGAGGAAACTGAAGCTGTCGAAGGTGGAACGCTCACCCATTACGTACTACTCGGCGGAGACCATAACATCGAAGTGTTGGCTCTTGGAGAAGTCTCGATCGATCCTGTTTCATCACTGACCGATGCTTGAAGGAAAAGTAGTTCTCGTCGCCCGAGAGCGGTCCCGTTAGCTTGAAATTTGGCGCTACGAGAGTCACCTTATCCGCTTGGCCGAGCTCGCCTAACCCGACACCATCGAAACTGTCATAACCCCCTGTTTTTAGTGCGGAAAACAGGGTTTACTTTTTCTCCGATTTGATTTAGAAATGTAGAACCAAATCAGGCTGTTAAAGTTTCCGCCCGAGGGGAAAAGGAGATTCTTTGTGGGATCAGACAATGGAAGTTCCAGGGGCCGCAAAATAGTTCTCGCCTCGAGTACCTCCGAAGCAAGCGAATACCAAAGCAGCACCTGGAGACAGATGCTATTGGGCACCCTGCCCGCCCACTACGCGAGATTTCCCTTCTACATGATCGATGTCTCGTGGAAAAACGAGATCCGTGAGGACGGCCAGGCCGTCGCGGTGCCAAACGGACTTCGAGTCGTCGAATCGCTCCTGCTGGAAAAATTCAAGCCCGAAGATATCGCCGTCTGTCTGACCGATCAACTCGATCTCTTCGTCGGTCCCGATACGCGGGTCGTCGGCCTTCACGCTCACAATCCACTTGGCATCGCATTCGCGACTGACGTTTATACACGGATGTACGGCCGTTCGAAAGAGCCCGTTAACGCAGTAGAATTTCGGCGCCTCGCGACGCATCCCGCCATACAAAAACATAAAGAACATCTGAAGCTGATCGTCGGTGGTCCCGGTTCTTGGCAGATCGAGAAAAAGAATCTGCAGGACGAATGGGGGATCGATTGCATCGTCGATGGCGAAGCTGAAGAGATCGTCGTGCCGCTATTTGAATCAGCGATACGCGGTGAAGCACTGCCGCGCAAGATCGAGGGCAAGAGCCCGCCGCTCGATCTGATCCCGACGACGCGTAACCGTTCGATCTTCGGTGTCGTCGAAGTGACGCGAGGCTGCGGACGCGGATGTCAGTTCTGTTCGATCGCACTTCGCAAAGGAAGGAGTTTGCCTCTCGAACACATCCTCGAGAACGTTCGGACCCAGGTCGCCGGAGGCGCCGAGACGATAATGTTGACGACCGAGGATATCTTCCTCTACGAGCAAGGTCCAAAATTCGACACGAACATCCCCGCGCTGAGAAAACTTTTCGAATCCGTTGCCGCGGTTCCCGGCGTCAAGCACGTCATCCAATCACATGGCACGATCGCTCCAATAGTCCGCGATCCCGAGGTTGTCGACGAGCTTTCGCATATCGTGGTCGACAAATCGATCCACCGGCATCCGGCATCGACGCATCCCGAAAATCGGTACGCAAGTCTCTTCATCGGTCTTGAGACCGGCAGCCCGCGCCTTTTCAATCAATACATGAAGGGCAAGGCGTATCCGTACAAAGCCGAGCAGTGGCATGACGTAGTGCTCAAGGGAATGGAGATCATGAACAAGAAGAATTGGTTTCCGTTCTGCACATGGATAATCGGCCTGCCGGGCGAGACCGAGGAGGACACGAAGAAGTCGCTCGACCTTCTGCATGCGCTAAAGGACGCGAAGTGGGTCGTCATTCCGACGCTCTTCGTATCGCTCGATGAAACTCGGATGGGCGATCAGGAAAGTGCACAGCTCTATAAGCTGACCGAGCTGCAGTGGGAATTCTTCTATACATGTTGGCGATACAATCTCGACTTCTACCGCGGCGACGATGCCAAGGTCCAACGTCGATTCAACATCGGTGTGCCGCTCTACTATTACATGATGGGAAGACGCATGTTCGGCTCGGCGATGAAATATCCGGCGTTCCGTCTTGCGCATTTTCCGGAGAGCTATCTGAGTAAGCGTTTATATCTCGACTTGCGAAAGGACGCGAAATTTCAGGTTCCCGAGACGGTCGATATTCCGATGGAGCGGATGCGGCCTGCGATTCCCGTGTTGGCTGATTAGTTCTCGCGGCTTCTCCGCCCGATGAACGGAAAGGCTTAGCCATTCCGCGAATCGCCGGGCGGAGCCCCATAGGCGCCAAGTTAAGGAGAGTTAGAGACCGAGGCATCAACGTGGGCGGCTACCCAAAGGTGCTTGGCCGCGTAGCGGTCAGTCGAATTTAGCCGTGGCCTTAAGGCCACGGTTATCG
>JBDTSA010000246.1:0-4348 GCA_039931335.1 Acidobacteriota bacterium | reverse complement strand
GTCTTTGGTCTTTGGTCTTTGGTCTTTGGTCTTTGGTCTTTGGTCTTTGGTCTTTGGTCTTTTGAATTTGAAATTTGAAATTTGAAATCTGAAATCTGAAATCTGAAATCCGAAATCTGAAATCTGAAATCTGCAATTTAAAATTAGTTGGAGTGGCAAACGGCGAGGCAAGCCTCGCCGCTTTTCCTATTCCCCGCACACCGCTGAGAACAAAATACGTCCTACCGCGCCGCGGGCACACTGAAGATCGGCATCTTTGGATTTCCGAATTCGGTGTTGAGCTGCGGATTCTGGTTGCTCTCCCATTTCTGCGCCTGGGTGGCGACCGCTGTGCTCACCGCCGTCATAAGCTGCTGGTAGGTCGTTCTAATCGGCGTTCGCGGACTCACCGTCTTCGGCATGTTCGCGAGAAGCATGCTTGTGAACAATCCCATCGGCACACCGTTGAACGAGGCATCAAGCGAAAACTCATCGTCCTTCGATCCAGTCATGGCAAGATACAGCCCCTTCGCCGGCGGAAGTGTAGTTCGGCCCGTCTTGCTCGTCGCAGGTTTCTCGAGATCAAGCTCGCTAAACTTGCGAACTCCGAAGACGGTCGCGAGGGACTGAGTTCGTGCCTGATAACCGGCCGGGATCGGACGATCGATCGAACCCGAATGACAACTGTCGGAGATGAGCACGACCTGCGCACCTTTTCTGGTGACTGCCGAAAAGATCGCGTACAGTTCATCGTCAAGGATCAGATTTCGCCACGGCTTGCCGCTCGTGCGCGACCGGGCGTCGACTGGAACGATGGCCGAGTCGTATGTACCACGCTCGTAGATCACTTCCATCTTGCCCTCGTCATCCGGTGCTTCCATATAGATCATGTTTGTCTCGTCCTGCTCTTCTGAATACTCGTCGGGGAACAGCGTTCCATGTCCCGAGTAATGAAAAACCAGAAGGTCGCCGACGCCGGCAAGTGTCTGATACTTTTTCAAGTTGGCGAGGATCGCTTCGCGAGTCGCGGCCGCGTCAGTCAGAAGCGTAGTGTCTCCCAGTTTGAATCCAAACCTTGCGATCATCGCTGCCTCCATCTTTGTCGCGTCATTGACGCAGCCTTTCAACGGGTTGATGCCGCCTTCATATGCGTTAATGCCGACGAAGAGCCCGTACTTTTTACCTTTCGCCGAAGCGGCAGAAACCGCGATGAGGGAGATAATGGCGACAACCAGCGCCTTTCCGATCAGAGAATGTGTCTTCATTGTTTGCTCCTTACAAATTGAAAATTGAAAATTCTGGACCGGCGAATGCAACCGGCTCTACTTCCCAGTGTCGTTTATGTTAAAAATGGTTTCGACCGTCGTCCAGTCGCTCACCGAGGCAAGTGAAGCTGCTGATCCGGCTCGCCTCATGAGCGCCGGCCTTTCGAGGTAAGCAAAATCGTCATACGTGATTTTATCGGTCGAGAAAATAAACTTGAATCGGTCGGAGCCGGGCGTCTTCGAAGCCAGAAGCACCGCGGCCTCGACAACCGTTCCGTCTTCAGCACGACAGTCGTCACCGACAATTATCCGCTTACCGCCGGCAGAAATGATGACACCCTCGGCTTCCTCGGCCCGTTGGCCGCGCGGTGAAAAAACCGTCACGGCCCCGTTTGGATCGACATTCAACAAGGCGACATACAAAGGTTTCGCCGAGTTGTTTGTAACTTCAAACCAGAAGTAATCACCGGGATCGAACGCGAACGCTCCGGTCTCCGGATCCGCCTTTGGTGATTCGATCGTTGCGGCGGTAAAGGCCGAATTTGTACAGCCGATCACGCCACTGAGCTTGATCGGCTTCACCGTGATCTTTCCTTTCAAGGCCGAGCGCCTATTCTCGATCAGGTTTATCGATTTCAAACTCGCAAGATGTGTCAATGCCTTTTGAAATCGTTCCGCCGCCGACACTTCATTAGCCGCGGTCTCCATGCAAAATCCAAAGAGCGGGACGAAGTCGCGTCCGGCGAAATAAAAAACATCTCGATCGGGTTTCCCGACAGGGCCCAATGCTTTCTCGTCTTCGACGGTCGGCATCGCGCATCGAAAACTATCAGCTCGCGCACCCGGGATCTTTGTCACGACATTTGAGAACCTATCTTTGACGACGGCGACGTCCCATCGCGCAGGTTCGCCCGCCCGCGTCGCTACGAAATCCACCTCGCGCCGGCCGGAAGGCGATTGCGGCGTTAGAAGCGCCTGTGTCCCCGCGATCACTTTTTTCTCGGCCGGGGTGAATTTTGCCGAATCGATATCGAGGCTTACTTTCAAACGCAGGCTGCCTAGATCAGGCGCAACGACAATCGCTTTGTCGTCGATGCTAACTTCACGTTTGGGAATTATCAGCTCGACTGTCGATTCGATCGGCGTCACCGTTCGAACAATGCCCGACGCGATCTTCTCCGCGCCGTCGAATCGGGTGACCGATCTGTCGTAGATCGAAATCATGGTCCCGACGGTCAGCCCCTGCATCGCACCGGCTCGGATCTTCAAACTTCGGACGCCGTTCGCCGCTTTCATTTCGCCGCCCGAAATGTGAATAAAGTTGTCCTCGCTGCGGCCGAGACTTCCGAAAACAAAACGTGATTTATCTCCCTCGAGCTGCGGCGTCTGCGTAGGCTTCTCGGCGAGCACACGGCGTGTGACATTTTCCATCAGCTCACGATAGCTCGTATCGCAGCGCGCATTTCTTAATTCGTCAACGAGATAGAACGTAAGGTTGCCGAAGACGACGGGCCGCCGGGCGTCGCCACACTCTTCAAAACAATTCTTCTGCGAGGCGAGCTCTCCCGAACGCGCCGCCGTGATCACGATATAATCGTCGCCGGGCGGAAGAATGCTTGACGCATCGTCGGCCGGTTTCGTTGCACCCGAACGAGTCGCAGATCCAACTCCGGCGATAGCGACGGGCACCGTCTTTCTCTCGGGCACCCGGCGAACATCTTGCGCATCTCGTGTTCCCGAACCCGAGTGGCAACTGTCAAAAATGTAAACGATGTTGTCGGTCCACCGGCGGAGCTCACTCGTCAGCGCATAGATCTCATCATCCGTTATGTCGCGGTTCTCACCGGTCTTGTCGCGACTGTCGTATGTGACGAGCGTTTCATCTTTGCCGTCGTCCTTTTCATCACCATCGACATCGGGAACCTGCGAACCGTGGCCGCTGAACTGGAACATCACGACGGCGTCTTTACTCCCAGTCTTCTCAAAATGTTCACGTGCCTTTGCGATCAAGTGCGTCTGGAACTTCTCGAATATCTTTTGCTTCGTTCCTTCCGCGTCGGTCAGCGTAACGATATTCGAGGGAGGGATCTGGTAGCGCTCGCCTTCGAGCACTTTGCGCATTTCGACGACATCATTCACCGAACCGCTGAGCGGCGGAGCATTGACGTATTTGCCGATGCCAACCTGAAGAACGAACATCGGAGGACGCTCTTCCACCACGATCCGGCTCTCGGCTGTCTCGACGCGTGTGCCCCAAAGCCAGTAGCTCGCCATCGCCATCAGCGCGAGCAGACTAACGCTGAGAAATCTTTTGTGAGATAGCGAAGTTCTCATTTTCGCGCTCGACGAGCAGTTTTCGTTTGTCTTTGAGTGAACGGAGATTTTCATAACAACTCTAGCCCTCGACCGGGAATTCGTCAACCGATTTCCCCCTTCGAATGGTGTCGGAATGGAGCAATAACGTTACGAATGAAAAAGACTTGAACAATGAGGAAAAATATGCGACAAGTTAGCCAACTCGATGTCCCGGTTTAGTTACTTCTAGGAGAAAATCGAAGGCGCTTTGTAACCGTTCTTACATTTTCGGCGGCTTGTATCGCGGGGCGCCTGCTCTCACCCAACTTATGAGGAACTTAGTCCTGATCCAGGTTCTGGTTTTTCTGCTTACCACGGGAGTGTTCGGCCAAACCGCCACTCCGACTCCACCGGAAGGCGGGAGCCTCGAAGCTCGCGAAGAGCGAATCAGAGAAGAGGTCAAGGCCCTCGAAGCTCGTCTGAAATTTCTTGAAACAATAAGAAGGGCCTCGGGCTCGAGCGACCTAACCGCGGCGTCTAGCGGAGGATCGACGACGTTCGCTGCCGCCGCACAGCCCAATCTCGAAACGGTTTCTCTCAGCTACGAGGCGCTTCAGGAGATCTCGCAGATGATCGATCGCGAACTAAAGCAGACGGTCTCGCAGTATTCTGGCCTTGTTCTTTACTACGAACCCGACTTCCTCGCGCTTTCGCGATACCGCCTCTACCGTGAGCAGGTCCGGCTCGCGCTTTTGAATTACGAGTCTGTGGTCAAGCGAATCGAGGACGAGTCTCAACGCGGAACGAAT
>JBDTSA010000245.1:0-4357 GCA_039931335.1 Acidobacteriota bacterium | reverse complement strand
CCAACTTCTTCGGCCAACTCATTCATTGTGAACTCGCCCGGATTACCGACGTTCACGGGCAGGTGAATGTCGTACGCCTCGGCGTTCATCAAGCGGATGATCCCATCGACGAGGTCGCTGACATAGCAGAACGAACGCGTCTGCGATCCGTCGCCATACACGGTCAGTTCATGTCCACGCAGTGCCTGAACCACGAAATTCGAAACTACGCGGCCGTCGTTCTCGAGCATCCGCTCGCCATACGTGTTGAAGATCCTCACGATCCGCGTGTCGACGCCGTTCTGCCGGTTGTAATCCATCATCAGCGTCTCGGCGACACGCTTGCCTTCGTCGTAACAGCTTCGCAATCCGATCGGATTGACGTTCCCGAAATAATCTTCCGTCTGCGGATGGATTAGCGGATCGCCATAGACCTCCGATGTCGACGCCTGCAGAATGCGCGCCTTCACACGCTTCGCCATCCCGAGCATGTTGATCATTCCCATGACGCTCGTCTTCACCGTTTTGACGGGATTGTACTGGTAATGAACCGGCGATGCGGGGCACGCAAGATTGTAGATCTGATCGACCTCGAGCAGTATCGGCTCGGTCACATCATGACGAACGAGCTCAAACTGTTTGTCGTCGAGCAGGTGCGCGATGTTTTGCTTTCGTCCGGTGAAGAAATTGTCGAGGCAAATAACTTCATTACCTTCGGACAAAAGCCGCTCGCAAAGATGCGAGCCGATGAACCCGGCGCCGCCGGTGACGAGAATTCTCATAAATAATTAACCGCCGAGACGCCGAGGAAGGAAATGAATGCCGGTCTTAAGTGATCGCGTCAAAGGTTTCTCTGCGTCTCCGCGTCTCGGCGGTGAAACTTCATTTTAGATTCTTTTCAAAGAAAGCCAAAATACGCTCATATTCGTCGGTCCAGCTCTCTGGGCGGACGAAGCCGTGATTCTCGGACGGATATAGCATCGTCTCGAAGTATTGCGTCTTGCCGAGGCGGATGAGCTTTTCCATCATCTGGATCGAGTCCTGGACGTGGACATTGTCATCCGACATGCCGTGCAGGATCAGCAGCGGTCGTTCGAGTTTGTCGGCATATGTGATCGGAGAACTGCGTTTGTAGGCCTCGGGATTCTTGTCAGGGAAGCCGAGCCGCTGAGCCGTATATCCCGGTGATGAAGCGTAATAATTTTTCCAGTCAAAGACTGGTCGCAATGCAGCAGCCGCCGCGATCCTTTCCGGCGCACGCTCCGCAAGCATAGCCCCCATGAACCCTCCGTAGCTTCCACCGTAGACTCCGATCTTAGTCTTGTTCACGTTGTAGTTCTTGACCATGAAATCGATCGAATCGATGTGGTCGTCGAAATCCTTACCACCGAGAAAATCGTAAACATCCGTCCGCCAATCGCGCCCGTAGCCAGACGACCCGCGATAGTCGATGTCGAGAACAACGTATCCTTTTTGCGTCAACAGCTCATTGAACATGAACTCCCGGTAGTAATTGTTCCAGCCGTTGATGACGTTCTGAAGATATCCCGCACCGTGGACGAAGACGACCATCGGATATTTCTGCTTCGCCTTCGCGTCGAAGCCAGCCGGGAGGTAGATCTTCGCCGGGATCATCTTTTTGTCGCGCGACGGGATCTCGAGGAATTGTGGCTTGGTCCAATTAAGTCTAGTGAACTTAGGCGGAACTGTCTGAGTGATGCGAACCGATGGTGCTGGAGAAGTACAGTGCGGAGAGCAGATTCTCTGCACAAAAAGGTCATCCGGCAGATTCCACTTTGATCGGCTGAACAGTAATGTCGGGTCCGCGTTCAGATCATGCATCTGGGGAGCAGACAGCATTCCTTGTCCCCATAAACCAATCTTTTCTCCGTCGTCTGGGAACGGCAAAATCACGCGTTCGCCATTCGCCGGTGTTACCGAATTAAACTTCCGATTCGCCGTCCCATACTCGGTAGATAGAAGAATGATTCGCTGACCATCTGCCGTCCACTTCGCCCACTCGACTTGCCATTTCCCCGTCGTCAGCTGAGTGGTCTGAACTTTACCGGCGTATCCCGGCGGGCCCTCGGCAACTCGCTCGCCGTTCGGAGACACACTCCCTACCGGTCGTGTTTCCGCCTCGAGTTTCGCGAGATATAGGTGATTGAATCCGTCTTTCTCGGATCCAAAGAACAGTTCGCTGGAATCGTGCGGATTCGCTTCGAAGATTGACGACAGCGGCGCCTGCCATTTGTCGTCCGTTTCCTCGATGATAGGAATGATCCTCTCCCCTTTGCTCCCGACGTTGTACACATAGAAAAGCGTCCGGCGCTTTGTGTCTTTATCGACTCGATCGATGATCAAACTCAAATTGTCCGCCGCCCAGACCATTCGACGGATGTTGCTCACGCCTTCGGGCTTCGGTAACTTGATCTCAAACGGCGTATCGCGGTTGCCGTCGGCCGGTGCGACAACGACTTTCTGATCCGTCCATCCGCGTCGTGCGGGGTTCGCGACGACGAACTCGTCGAGATAATTTGGAACTAAAAGCGCTTTGTTCTTCACGCTGTCGGAAACAACGTAGGCGATCAGCGTTCCGGGTTTGTTCGGCGTCGGATTGAGAACGCCGACGAACGTTTGCTGATTCGCCTCCCGTGAGATCTGCGTAAGAAGGGAATTCGACAAATCGAGGACGAACAGATTTCCGGACTGTGAGAAGAGAATGCGATCGTTATCAAGAAAGCGACCGCCTGTTTCGGGCGTTTGCGTTCTCGTAAGGCGTCGAACTTTCGCTTCACCGATGGTCTGCACAAACAAGTCGCCGCCGTACGAGAACACGAGCCGTTTCGAATCGGTCGACCATTCAAAATTGCCGAGCTGATTCTCGCGCTCCTTTACGAAGTCGTCGCGCAACACGAGCCCATAATCTAATTTATTTTCTTTCTCCGGAGGGCGGCTTGGCGGTGGCAAATCCGATGGGCGGAGAATCTTTACCGCATCGCCACCAGAGGTCGAGACGAGATAAAGATCACGCGGCATTTTGCCCTCGGCGTTCCAAAGATAGACGACCTTCGTTCCGTCAGGTGAAAGCTTCTCACCCTCGACTCGCATACCGGCAATCGAAGGCTCGGCCATGATGTCCCGGACGGTGAGGCTTTGGGCGACGACACCCGATAAGAAGCAGAGGATTATCGCGAGAAAGAAAAACGTGCGTGGTCTTAAGAATGCGGGTTTCATCAATTATTCTTCGTCGGGATCGAGAGCTTCCCGAAGTGCATACAATTCTGGCAAAACGAGGTGATCCTTTAGACGGCCGGCCGCGGTCTTTGCTATGATCAGACCATCAAGATCCAGAGCCCTGACTTCGGTGTCATAAATCTCATAAATCACAGATCTACCGATGGCTTCCGAATAATCTCCAATTCCTTTCACTTCTCCAAGCAAGTCGATGTCACCAATCGACGTGTCAAAAGTAAAGTTAGTTCCGTTTCTAAGAGCGGCGTCGTCAAAGAAAAATGGTAGCTCGCGGCTCAGCCCTCTAGGCCACGGCTGAAATTGGGCTAATGAGCTGACCAGTCGATGTATATTTTCTTTTGACCGGGAGTAACAAATATTGAGATCGCTTGTTATATATGCGGATGAATGAAGAGTGATGGCGACGCCTCCGACAGTAACGAAGTCTACTTTATGCTTGCTAAGGCTTCGTATCGCTTTCTCGAGATCGACCATTAGTTTTCGCTCTTTTGAATCGGGCCTTTCTTTCGGGCTCGCTCCAATTCCGCGACGAACTTCATACTTGATTGGAGATTCTCGATCCGTTCTTGCGGAGTCAGACGAAGTCGTTCCACGACCAGCGTAAGATCGATACCATAATCCCTCGCTTCGGCGATCTTGCTTCCCGGTCGTGGGTTCAAAAGCTTTTCCTCAGGCGTCCGCTTTTTCATGATCTTATTCTACGGCAACTCCAACGCAGCCGCACGCTTCTCGGCTTTCCGTGCTTCGTTCAGACGCTGGTACTCGTAGATCGCATTTTCCCAGGTGCCGTACATCGCATTTGGAATGACAATGAACCGTTTGCCCCACTGGTCGCGCGTGCGGTCGGCTTCGGCAAAGCGCTCGGCGATGGATTTTTTCTCGAACGCGGATGTGAAATCATCGAGATTGTCTCCGACCAGCAGCACAATGCGGTAAGTAGCGGTGACCACATCACGCCGCGGGCCCTTTGGCGACTCGCCGTTGACTCTGAGGATAACCCGCTCGGATGAAACATCGTTGAATCCGACACTCTTCAAGTTGTCGAGCGTCGCCTGTCTCTGGACCTCGTCGCGATTTGAAATGTAGAAGATCTTGACGCCCTTCGATACAGCATAGTTAATAA
>JBDTSA010000244.1:0-4374 GCA_039931335.1 Acidobacteriota bacterium | reverse complement strand
AACTGACTGCTCACAAAATCGTCCAGCGTTTCGCCCTCTTTCAAGTTCAAACACTTTTGCGAGAGAATCGGACACAATCCGTTCTTGATCTCGCTCTGAAAGCGCTCATCGCGTTCGAGTGCGGCTTTCAGCGATGCGACCTCACGAACGATCACTTCGTCCCGCTTCTCGAGAGATTCGCGTCCGGCAGCCGTCGCCGTTTTGTCGAGCGCCAGCATAAGTTCGTCCTTGTTAGCTCGATAGCTTCCGCGGAGACGTTCGATCTTCTCATCGAGCGCGGCGATCTGATTTCCGATCGCCTTCGACTGCGCCGCAAGCTCGCGGAGCCTTGCCAACTCTTTCTCGACGCGTTCTTCCTCGAACGCCGCGCCTTTCAACTCATTCACGGCTGCGTGCGCCTTGAGCGCTTTTTCTAAAGCCTCGCTCGAATATTTTTGATCAGAACGAACGGCGGCAAGCGCGGCCTCGACCTTGGACAGATTTTCGCGAAGCTTTTCTCGCTCGGTTCGCTCGCGTTCAAGCTCCCGAAGCCGCAGGACCGCAGCTAAATATTTCTCGAAATCGACTTTTACTTCGACGATCTTAGTCGCAGCTTCGCGAGCTTGCGAGAGCTCGCTTTGCCGTTGCGCTGAGATCAGATTCAGCTTCGCCTGCTCGTTGCACCGGGTTTCGAGCAAAAGCCTCGACTCGTTCAATTCCGACTCGGCCTTATCGAGAGCTTCGACATCCTGCCGCTTCCCGGTCATCTGACCGGCGATCTGCTCGAGACTGCCACTTAGCTCCATCACTTGCGTCGCGAAGGCTTTGTGCTCCTCCTCAACGGCATCGATACGAGCAACCTCGCCTTCTGATCGGGCGATGCGTTCACGTACGGCCGCGGTTTGCTGTTCGATAAATCGGGCTGTCTTGAGCAACTCTTCTGCTCCGCGTCGATACTCTTCTACTTTTAGCAATTTATCGAACGCCCTCTTCCGCTCGGCGGGAGTTTCAAGAAAGATCGCGGTGAATGTTCCCTGCGGCACCCCTATCGCCCGGCGAAAAAGCGAGTCGAGATCCGTTCCCGGCTCGACTCCGAGATGCTGCCAGAGAAATCTCGTGACCTCGTCTTTTTTATCCGCTATTCGAACTTTCAGCGCCGGATCGAATACGTTGTAGCCCGTCGCGGTGTCACGATAGACCGTGTACAAGCGTTCGTCGAGGCTGCTTTCGAACGTTACTCGCACCGAACCTTTCTTCGTTCCGCGGCGAAGAAAATCTTCTTTCTTGTAATCAAGTACGTCGAACAACGTCCATGCGACAGCCTCGATGAGAGTAGTTTTCCCTGCCCCGTTTTCGCCCGTGATCGCCGTCGTGCCGCGCTCGAAGTCGAACGCCGCGTCGACGTGAGATTTAATGTTCTCGAGCTCGATCCGGGTAATGTGCATCCTGTTAGAATCCAGTAAATCGTAAATCGTGAATAGCTAATAATATCATCCGTCTTCGAGCACCGCCCACCGTGAAGAGCGAGAGATCGCGAAACTGCGGTTCACTATTGACGATTCACGATTTACTATTCACTACATGAAGATAGAGTCGGGTGAGACTGTAATCCTGGTCCTTCACACACCGCGTGAAAAGTTGATCGGGATACTCGAGGAAATAAATGCGGCGGGCGTATACGTTCGCGCGATCGATCTCGGATATTTCGACGACTGGTGTCGTTCGATCACCGAAGGCGAACAATATCTGCCGATGAATGATTATTTCTTACCTATGTGGCGGGTGGAAAGAATGATGCGCGACGAGAGCTCAGACGGAGCGGCTTCGATGACGGAACAGTTCGAGCAGCGAACCGGTCGCCCGCTCAGTGAATTCTAAGGCGAAACCGGTTTCTTGATCTCTATGCTCCCGCGCGTCGTCTCCAGGCTCACCGCCGCATCGCCGGCGCCGATCCTTGCGACAATTATCTTCGCAAGGGGCGTGACATTTTCGGTGAGGATCTTCAATGGAATATCCGAATTGAACTTCCCGAATCCGTACTTGGCATTCAAGGTGCACGAAGAATTCGCCGGGATCGCAAGTTTTATTGAGCCGTTCGGCGTTCTGAAATTATAGATCCCGCCGGTCAGAAACTTTCCCTCAAATAAGATGGAACCGGAGGTCGAGTTTGCCTCGATCTGACGATGCTCCACCCTTTGGAGCGAGATCGAACCGCCGTTGGTTTTCGCTTTCAGAAGATCGCCGATCTGGCCAGGCGTAACTTCAACTGCAACGATATTCCCTGTCGTGCTCTCGAGTGCGATCGCACCGCCGGAATTCTCGACGATGACATCGCCTTGAGAAGTGTAGGCGTCGATTCCCCCTGGGATATTCCTGAGAGTGATCACACCCTCGACGATCTTGATTTTTACCCTCTTTAAAGAATCGATAGACGTACGAGCTGCCCGGCCGGAGAGGTCGAGATTCGTTCCCATCGGCGCATCTATTTCAATGCTTTCTCCCGCAAGGCATTCAGATGACGGCCCAGGGCGGCCCTCGATAGTATTCCCGATCCAAAGCCAGTTGACCTTCCCGGTTGCGGATTTTTCCAGGGCTTTCAATCGAAACTTTCGGCCGTCCTTTACAAATACCCTGACCTCATCCCGATGCCAGCCGTTTATTTTTAGATCACCTTGCGACACGCAAAGTTTGATCGCGACGTTGCCATCGACGATCATCGATTTCTCGGACGTCACGCCGTCATTGTCAAAAAAACCCGGCATGCCCTCGCCGGGAATAGGCGCATAGATCTTTTCTTTAGATGGTCTGGGCGTCTTATCTTTGCCCTGCCCGAATGTACTGACGGCTAGAGCGCCGCTCAGACACAAAGCGAGTAAAAGGCAAAAGAAGTCTTTGAAGTTACGGGACATGAGTTCCTATCTGTAATCTACCTAAGGCTAGCCATCAGCTCTTCGCGCTGGGCAACCGAATTGAGGAGGTCGATCTTATCTTGATACGACGAATATAGCACTTGCCGTGCAGCCTGGTTCCGCGGATTCTTTTTCACAACATCCCGCATACGCTGGATCGAATCGCTCACAACCGCCATGTCGCGCTCGTACGAGATGCGGCTCGACGGCGTCATCACCGAATCCTTCTGTGAATCTAGGTTCTGCTTCAGGTCCGAGATCGTCTTTACATAACTCTCTTCGCCCGGAAGATATCTGTCATCCGCGGGTGTAGTGTAAAGCGCAGTCTGTGGCCTGATCTCTCGCTGGCCGGCCTTAACGCTTGCGGCAAGGGCCTTGAGCTCACTTGATTTCAAATCAGACCCCTTGACCGAAGTACTCGCAGTCGTCGGGCTCGGGATCGCCGGGCCGTCACCAGTTATTGCTATCGGAACCGTTTCATTCGGAACGGACGGAGCGAGGGCTTGCGGCGTACCACTCGCGATCTGATCGCTGCCCGGGTTATCACGAAGGGTGACCACAGCCGCGAACAGTCCAAGTGCCAACACAATTCCTGCAGCCGCCGTGATCGACGGATTTGCCAGGCTAACCCTGATGTAAACAAGAAGCTTCTGCCAGACGGACATCCGGCTCTTTTCAACTTCGATCGTTTCGTTGATACGCGACCACAGACGCTGCGTCGGGACGAGAGTGTTCAGTTCGCGTTCGAGAGTGGAAAATACAATTGCGTTCTCTTCATCGGCCTCAGCCATCGACCGTGCGCAGTCATCGCAAGCGGCGACGTGATCGGTCAGACGCAGCGACACATCCGGTGTCGTCTCTCCGTCTAAAAAGGCTTGAATCGTGCCTATCTCAAAACATTTTCCGTTCATAGCGAATCCCTTCTCCCCACCTTGCCGTAAAACCGCATAAATTCAGCTCGTGCCCGGGCGACATATGTTCCAATGCTTGACTCGTTAAGCGACAAACTTTCCGCGATCTCGCGATATGAAAGTCCCTGCTGCTTCAAAACCAGGCAGCTCCTGAGAGGCTCTTTTACCTTATTCAATGCCCGGTTGATCTCGCTCACCTCGCTCTTCTGTTCATATTCGGTCTCGACCGAAAATATGCTGTTTCCTTCTGTTTCTTTGACGTAGTTTTCGTCACGCGTGTTTGCCCTTATATTCCCCCGCAGCGTGTTCTTTGCGACGTTCAGGGCCACTCGGATCAACCAGGGCCGGAGCATCTCGAGGTTGGGCAGCGTGTCGATATACTTGTACAACCTGATAAAGACCTCCTGCGTCACATCCTCGGCGAGGCCCGCGTCCTGCACGACCGATCGAGCCGCGCGAAACACGGTCCGATGGTGAAGGGTAAAAGCCTCCTCAAACCCGATCGATTCTTTCGCTGCAGCGGCCGCTGTTTGTTCGGACATCGAGTCCACAAATATTTCCGTCGATTTGCTCAT
>JBDTSA010000243.1:0-4382 GCA_039931335.1 Acidobacteriota bacterium | reverse complement strand
TGGTATTTGGACTTTGGGGCTTTGGTATTTGGACTTTGGGGCTTTGGTCTTTGGTCTTTGGTCTTTGGTAAATAGATGCTCGACTCGTAAAAGACCAATCAAAGACCAAAAACCGAAAGCCAAAGACCCACCCGGCAGCATCAAAGTCTCACTCTCAGCAGAACTTTGATGTAATATCGAACGTAAAGGCAGGCGAAAGGAGTTTTCAAAACATATGCGACACAGAATTGCCGAGGACGCTAAACCGCAGCTTTTACTATTGCTTCTCGCGACCGCGATCACGGTCGTCCTCTACTTCATACCGCTCGCTGATTATCTTGTCTACCCCATCCGTCTCTTTGTCACTTTCATCCACGAGAGCAGCCACGCGTTGATCGCCGTGCTGACGGGCGGGTCCGTGCAGAGCCTGACGATCGCGACCGATGGAAGCGGTGAGGTTTATTCGGCGCCGGCTGGAATGATCGGGGGGCTGCTTACGTCCAGTGCGGGCTACCTCGGAACAACGGCGTTCGGCGTGCTGATGTTGTTCCTTATTCGTCGGTCGTTCTCGCCGAATAAGATTCTCACAGCACTCGGCATTTTCGTCGCGGTCATGACCGTCGTCTTCGCGATCATTAGCCCGATTTTCAACTTTCTGTCGCTCAACACGTCATTCTCGAGCATCGCTTTCACGATCGCAGCCGGTTCTGTACTGGCTGCCGCACTCGTCGCCCTTGGTATTTACGCGAAGGCTCGGGTCGCGAATTTCGCTGTCGCGTTTCTCGCGGTGCAATGTCTTCTCAACGCCGCCCTTGACTTGATCAACGTCTTCTTTATCAATGCTCCGTTTGTCGGAGCGAACATTCAGACCGACGCGGGTAACATGGCGGCCGCGACCGGCATACCGGGAATCGTCTGGGTGGTGATCTGGATGGGCATCTCGCTCGTGATGATCTCGCTCGGTCTCCGCCTCTATGCGGTTAAGGCGAGTAAGGCTGCCGCGGATGACTCGGTGTTTGATTCGGATCCGAGTTTGTAATGCGTTTCGGCAATTCTCGACTGCTAACCGCAGATACGCAGACATGAAACTCTGATCAGACGATCTGTTCCATCCGCGTCATCGGCGGTTAGCCACCTCGTCGTGAAAAGTCTTCTGGATCGGTAAATCACGGTTATGAAACTCACCGCTCTTGTTTTCCTCATAGCTCTACCTTTGTCCGGTTCGGCTCAGATCAAGAAACCTCAGCCGCCGCCGGTTAAAATTCCCTTCGCCGAATCACGCCAGGCCGTCGTCGTGACGACAAAGGATTGGGACACGACCCAGGGCGTAGCTCATCTGTACGAGCGCTCGTCGCAGACTGCGAAATGGAAATCAAAGGGCGAGACATTTCCAATCGTCGTCGGACGCAGCGGTCTCGCATGGGCTCAGGATTCGGCACCGGAGAAATCCACTGTTTTCAAGAAAGAGGGTGACGGCGAATCACCGGCAGGGCTATTCCCGCTGACATTCGCGTTCGGCTCCGCCGTGAAACCCGAACAGCTCACGTTTCCATATACAAGATTGGGGCCGTATACCGAGTGCGTCGATGACGCGAATTCACATCACTACAACAAGATCGTCGGAGCCGATCAGGTCGGTATTTTCGATTGGAAGAGTTCTGAGAAAATGCTCGAGATCGGCGAGCCATACGCACTCGGCGTGTTCGTCGCATATAATTCGTATCCCGTCGTACGGGGCAATGGCTCGTGCATCTTCCTGCACGTCTGGAAAGACGCGTCTACCGCGACGAGCGGCTGCACTGCGATGGGGCGCATGGATCTCGAGCGGATCGTCAGTTGGCTCGAACCCGGTCTCAATCCATATCTCGTGCAAATGCCGGAAGCCGAGTATAAGTCTTTAAGAAAATCGTGGAACCTGCCGAAACTAAAATAACGCTCGCGAGCATTCCGCTCGGCGGAAGATTACTTATCCGTTCAAAAAAAGACTGGCGCGTCGCGGTCGTCTCAAGGATCGCCGAAGACCAGATCACGATATCCGTTGCATCCCCGGGCGGCTATTGCTATCGGCTCCGCCGCCCGCTCGATGCGTCGATCTCGTTCGATGGGCGCATTCCCTTTCTGGTGATCGAAAACAGCGACACGTGGCGGGATAATTTTTCGCCGTATGATATGAGGTGGTAGCTCTGCGGTGATCAGTGGTTGGTGGTCGGTCGCCTAGTACATCGAGTTTCCTCTCTTGTCTTGTCTTCTCTCTCCCGTCTCCTGTCTCCTGTCTCCTGTCTCCGGCGCTACCGCACACTCAACTTCGCCCGGGCGACTCCGATAACCTTCCGGCTCTTGTTCTCCTGAACGAAGACGACGACCTTCAAATTCTCGGCCTTGGCATCCGCCGGAGCCTGCACCTCAAACGTGGCTTCGAAACTTTTCTTCTCCGGAGCGAGCGTGCCGATCGTCTTCAGCTCACGCACAACCGACACGTGTTCGAGGGTCTTTCCCGAATTCTCGCCTCGCTCTACGCGCGAGCTAATTCCATCCTCGGCGATCGCAGCATAAACTGTTGCATCGGTGTGATCCGGAACGTCGGTGATCTTCACTTTCAAATCTTTTCCGTCCATGGTGACTGCGATCGACGCTTTTACAAATTCAGCGGCTTTCGAGATCTCCTTAACCGAAACACCGGAATCACTCCCGACAAACTGCGCCTGCCCGTCGACGATCATCTGCGGAGTGTAATTTGAATCCAGATGGAAGGCCCGGGTGTATTCCTCCTGACGCCGGCTGAACAGCGGCGACGAGAATCGATCTTTCCACCCGAGCCGGTCCCAGTAATCGACATGGAACGCGAGCGTGATGGAGTCAGCACCGGTTACCGGCTGCTGCGTTTCGAGAAATGTGAGATTCCGATCCGCGGGCGGACAACTGGAGCAGCCTTCGGACGTAAAAAGCTCAACCAGGACGGGGTGACGATTGCCGTCCGCGGCAGGCTGAGAGGGGCTAGGTTCGGACTTTTCACCGCCACCGACTGCCTGCAGGGCACACGATGCGATCAACGTGCTCAGCGAAATTAAGAAGACAAAAAGAAATAAACGCATATCGTTACTATATCCGATTAACTCACACTTTTATTCCCGTTTTGTTTCGAAATCCGCGTTTGCTAAACTTGAGTTTTTCTTACAGGGCCAGATTTCCATCTATGCAAGCGGTACGATCAAAACAGGACGAAGCAATCGAGGTTCACGGAGCCCGCGTCCATAATCTCAAGAACATATCGGTCTCGCTTCCGCATAACAAACTTACTGTGATTACGGGAGTGTCGGGCTCGGGCAAATCGAGCCTCGCATTCGACACGATCTACGCCGAGGGACAGCGAAGGTACGTCGAGTCGCTTTCCGCATACGCCCGCCAATTCCTCGAGCGGATGGACAAGCCAGATGTCGATGAGATCACCGGCATCGCCCCCGCGATCGCGATCAGGCAAAAAAATGCGTCGCGCAATCCGCGCTCGACCGTCGCGACGCAGACCGAGATCTACGATTATCTTCGCTTGTTGTACGCCCGTGCGGGGCAGACGTTTTGCCACGTCTGCGGCCGCGAGGTGAAGAAAGATTCGCCCGAGTCTGCCGCGGACGAGATCCTGGCGGAGTTGCCTGAAGGGACACGATTCTATGTGCTGTTCCCGATTCAGGAAGAGGGTTCACGCAAAGACACAAAGCCGCAAAGGAAAACCGCGAAAAAGAAAACGGCACCGAAATCCGAGGAGCTTAGCGTCCAGGCTTATCTGATCCTTTTACTTCAGCAGGGCTTCTCGCGGTTGTTCCGCGACGGCGAGGTTATCGAGCTTCAGAAACCGGAAGATTATCCGTTCGATAATTTCGACGACACGTATGTTCTGATCGATCGGCTTAAGGCCGACAAGGACATCCGCCAGCGACTTGTGGATTCTCTTGAGACCTGCTTCCGCGAAGGCCACGCTGCTGTAATCTGGACTGCAAACTTAAGTTTGCAGTACAAATTTTCGGACAAGTACATCTGCAAGTACGACGGCACGTTGTACGAAGAACCCGAGCCCCATCTGTTTAGCTTCAATTCGCCGTTCGGTGCATGTCCGGTCTGCCAGGGATTCGGCAATACGATCGGCGTCGATTACGATCTCGTCATTCCGAATCAACTGTTGTCTATCAAGGATGGCGCGATCGAACCATTCACGCGTCCGACGCACGCGTGGGCGCAGAAGGAGCTTCTCAAATACGCGGCCTCGGCAAGCATCGACATCAAGAAACCGTTCGCCGATCTCGACGATTATCAGCAGAACGCGATCATCTACGGTGACGAAGGCTGGCGCGGGATCAAGGGTTTTTTCAAATGGCTCGAGACTAAAAAGTACAAGCTCCACGTTCGTGTGT
>JBDTSA010000242.1:0-4399 GCA_039931335.1 Acidobacteriota bacterium | reverse complement strand
CATACGTGCTGCAAAATCTTGAACAGAAGATCCAATTGAACGCGAACGCCGGAGACTTTCTTCAAACGCGAGTTGCCGAATTGCAGTCAGATATCAGGCTCGGAGAAGAGCGGCTGATCAATTACTCCAGGAGTAATCAGATCGTGTCGCTGGATGGTGCTCAAAACACGGTCGTCCAACGTTTGACGGCGCTCAATACTCAACTTGGGCAAGCTGAAAATGATCGGATCACGGCCGAAGCGGCGTATCGTGCAGCGCTTCAGAATCCGATGATCAACCAGAGCGCAGAGAGCAAAGACACAAGGACAACAGCCTTGCAGACGCAGCTTACTGTTTTGACCCAACAGCTGGACAAACTGAAAACCGAATATACGGATGAGTGGCCGGCGGTCGTTGACACAAGACGACAGATCGCGGCTATCGAGAAAGATTTAAGGACGACGCGGAAGGTAGCAACCGACACGCAGATAGCCAACCTCGAACAACCCTATCGCGAAGCTCTCGCTCGCGAGAGAGAACTGAAACGGAATTTTGCACAGCAGCGCAGCGAGGTGCTCACACAGAACGAAGCGGCCATAAACTATCGGATAATCCAGCAGGAGATCGATACCAATAAAAAATTGCTCGATGGGTTGATGCAGAAATCACGGGAAACCGAAGTGATCCTCAATGGTACGCCTAATAACGTTCTTGTTGCCGACCGTGCTACCCCACCCAGCGGGCCGGCCGGTCCGAACCGAAGCCGAAATATTATCGCGGCACTCCTGGCGTCTTTTTTTGCAGCGATCGGACTCGCGTTTGTTCTTGGCTGGTTGAACGATAGCATTCGAACCGCAGACGACCTCGAGCAACAGCTCGGCCTGCCGCTGGTCGGCCGTATCCCTAGTGCGGTCACAAGCTTTAGCCGTAAACTGCTCCCTTCAAGGTTCTTGCTCAAAAGACAGCGCGCGACCGAGGGTAAAAGTTACGATTTGGAGAGTTTCGGTAAACCCGTGATTCAGGAGGCTTACCATCAGCTAAGGGCATCACTGCTCTTGTCGACTCCGGGTGGTTCGCCAAAGACTATTCTGGTCACCTCTGGAGGGGCGAGTGAAGGCAAGACGATTTCGGCTCTCCAATTAGCGAAAAGCTTATCTCAGCTCGGCGGGCGCGTCCTCTTGATAGACGCCGACCTACGATGTCCTCAGATTCATGTCGCGAGCGAGGTCAGCAACACGAACGGCCTTACAAGTTTACTTACATTGAAGGGGATAACTCAGCAGGCGATCGATCAAACGCTGAAAGAGGGATCAAACGAAAATTTGTATGTTCTGACCGCGGGGCCCAACACGCCCAACCCGCCGAATCTCCTCAGCTCCGTTGAGATGCGGAGCCTCCTTAAGATATTGGAAGGCCAGTTTGCACATATTGTCATTGACTCGCCCCCTGTCCTGTATTTTGCGGACAGCATCATCGTGTCGACTTATGTAGACGCGGTCATCCTTGTGGCTCGCAGCAATATTACCTCGACCCAAGTACTCCTCAAGACCAAGAAAATGCTCCAGGATGTGCGGGCGAAGATCGTCGGCGTTTTACTGAATGACGTCTCGCTCGGAAGTTATAAATATTACACGTATGACTATTACCACAGCCTTGAGTCTCCTGACGGAACCTCCGGTCTCTTGAATCTTGGATAAGACATCGATCGGGTTTGAGATCATCTCTCGAACTTAGCGGAGAGCAAGGTGTACGTGCCGCCTGCCTTCCTCGTTCGCAGTATTTGTACGACAGATTAGTCGAGCATCATGTCCGTTAGCGAAGAAAACCTGTCGACGCTTCTAGCTGAGACGACGAGCCGATTACAGCACACGAGGATCGAACCGACTACCGGTTTTGTCAGCCTTAAACTAGCCGAGGTCTGGGAATACCGTGAACTTCTTTATTTCCTGATCTGGCGTGACGTAAAGGTGCGGTACAAACAGACCGCTCTTGGGGTTGCGTGGGCCGTGATCCAGCCGTTGATGACGATGATCGTCTTCAGCATTTTTTTCGGCAAGCTGGGAAAGATGGCGTCGGATGGTGTGCCTTATCCGATCTTTAGTTTTGCTGCCCTCGTACCATGGACCCTTTTTGCCACGGGCCTCACTCAGGGAACGAATAGCCTTATCGGAAGCTCCAATTTAATAAAGAAGGTCTATTTCCCTCGCCTGATCATTCCGACTGCAACGGTACTGGCGGGGCTTGTGGACTTCCTCGTCGCCTTCGGTGTGCTTCTGATCCTGATGGCATTTTACGGGATCATTCCAACGTTAAATCTTCTGTGGCTTCCGGCTTTTTTGCTGCTAACGGTGGTGACGTCCTTAGGTATAAGTTTGTGGCTGTCGGCGATCAACGTCGAATATCGCGACGTCAAGTATGTCGTACCTTTCCTTACACAGATATGGCTCTTCGCTACCCCAATAGCATACTCGAGCAGTTTGCTGGATGAGCCATGGCGCACGATCTACGGTATTAATCCGATGGTCGGCGTTGTCGAAGGATTCCGCTGGGCTCTACTGGGAACGAATACGCAGCCGGGGTCGATGGTATTTGTATCAGCGATCGCTGCGGTCGTCTTGCTCGTGAGCGGCGCCTTCTATTTTCGACGAATGGAGAGAGTGTTCGCAGACGTCGTGTGATTATGGAACCCGATTTTCGCACCCAGTGCCTTCAGCATCTCGGACCCGCTCGGAGCAGCGGGAGTTGTTTGATCATCGGAGAGGTCGCGCAATCTCATGACGGCAGTTTGGGAATGGCCCACGCGTTTATTGACTCGATCGCCGATGCCGGCGCCGACGCAGTGAAGTTTCAAACCCATATAGCCGCGGCGGAGAGCACTCCGTCGGAGCCGTGGCGAGTAAAGTTCAGCAAACAGGACCGCACACGCTACGACTACTGGAAACGAATGGAGTTTTCGGCGGAGCAGTGGTTTGGACTCAAGCAGCACGCCGATGAACGCGATCTGCTTTTTTTGAGCACTCCATTTTCAAGCGAAGCCATCGAGTTGCTCTCGCGGATCGGAATGATGGTCTGGAAGATTGCGTCCGGCGAGGTCGGCAATCTGCCAATGCTCGAACTGATTGCTCCCTTCGGTCGACCCGTGATCTTATCGTCAGGGATGAGCGATCTGAAAGAGCTTGACGACGCAGTACGGATGCTTGAGAAAGCCGGCAATCCACATGCGGTGCTGCAGTGCACATCCGCCTATCCGTGTCCCCCGGAGAAGGTCGGACTTAACATGCTGGAAGTTTTTAAGAATCGTTACTCGTCGAGCGTCGGATTATCGGATCATTCGGGGACGATATTTCCGGGACTGGCCGCCGTTACCTTAGGAGCAGAAGTGGTTGAAGTGCATGTTGCTCTTAGCCGTGAGATGTTTGGGCCCGATGTGTCTTCGTCACTAGTAACTACGGAACTCGCCCAACTTGTCAACGGAATACGATCGATAGAGAAGATGGTCGCCAATCCGGTCGACAAAGATGCAATGGCCGGTCAGCTTTCACCGCTTCGCGGCATGTTCACAAAAAGCATTGTAGTTGACACAGATCTGTCCGAGGGAACAATTCTCCAGCGAAGCCATTTCAAACTGAAGAAACCCGGTACCGGCCTTCCTGCTTCAAAGATCGACAGTCTGGTTGGAAAGAGTCTGCGCCGGGATGTTAAGGCTGACCAGTTGATATCGATCAACGATGTAGAGATCTAAAGGATCGGGTTCGAAGTATGCCAGACCAAACCAAGCCGAATGGCAGATACAGTTACGGGGCAGCGACACGGCCCGATGATAACTCAAATGGCGCCCGGCGAAAGGTATGCGTCGTCGTTACCGCCCGTCCAAGTTACAGTCGGATCAAGACGGCGTTGAAAGCGATACAGAATCACCCGGATCTGGAATTGCAGCTTGTCGTGGCCGCATCCGCCCTTCTGGACCGCTACGGAACGGCGGTCAATTACATCGAGCAAGACGGCTTCGACATAAACGCACGCGTGTATATGGTTCTTGAGGGTGAAAATCCTACTTCAATGGCCAAAACAACTGGTCTCGGGATGCTCGAGTTGGCGACTGTTTTCGACAACCTCAAGCCTGATATGGTCGTTACTATTGCCGACAGATTCGAGACACTGGCGACTGCCGTCGCGGCAGCCTATATGAATATACCGGTCGCTCATATTCAGGGCGGCGAGGTCACCGGTTCTATCGATGAAAAGGTCAGGCATGCGATCACAAAACTTGCCGACTACCACCTCGTTGCGACCGAAGGTGCCTGTACGCGCGTACTAAGAATGGGCGAGGAAGATCGCAAGGTGTTCGTAACCGGCTGTCCGTCAATAGATCTCGCCGCGGAGGTTCTTCAAGATCCCGTTCTCGACTTCAACCCGTTCG
>JBDTSA010000241.1:0-4410 GCA_039931335.1 Acidobacteriota bacterium | reverse complement strand
AGAACCAGACACGCGGCGTGTCATTCAACCACGTAATGACGTTGTTTTGGTTCTCCGAGACCCTCTGCAGCTCGACGGTCCAGCCGAGTGATTGCAGGTAGTCGCGCAGATAAAACCCGACCGCTTCTTCCTCGCCGGAAACCGACGGAACGTTCATGAGGGAGGTTGTGAGTTGGAATAGATTCATTTACGGTTCTCTCACCTTTTCGTGTGTTTCGTGTCTTTCGTAGTTAGGGCTTCACCTTACTTAAGGCTCGAGGTGTTCAATTCAAAATCGGAAACCACGAAGCAACGAAGTTACCTATGGATTTGAGACCTTTCTTGTTTCGTTTTCTTTTTCGTGGGGGTTTGTGTGATTCGTGGTTTGCTTATGAAAGCCAAACCACGAAATGCACTAAACACACGAACAAGAGCCACATTACAAACATACAAACACATGAAGAACACGAAACAACACGAAAAAGAGTCGGCCCTATACGTATCCGCCTGCACGCTAGTCAGTGCCTTTTTTCAAGTCTCTTCTCTGCCAGCCACTCAAGAAGTCCCGGCTCACTGAAAGCCTTGCCGAAGACATA
This sequence comes from Acidobacteriota bacterium, assembly GCA_039931335.1. Taxonomy (GTDB): domain Bacteria; phylum Acidobacteriota; class Blastocatellia; order Pyrinomonadales; family Pyrinomonadaceae; genus OLB17. Next base: position 3,835 of record JBDTSA010000241.1, on the reverse strand, counting down.
GTGTCCGTCACCTGCATACTCAGTGTACTTGACGTTTTCATTACCGGCGTCCGCCAATGCTCTTACGATCGTACGCGAGAACTCGACCGGCACGGCTTCGTCCTTGTCTCCGTGAAATGCCCAGACAGACGTCTGGCCAATTGCCTTCGCGACTTCCTTTAAAGGGTTCGGAGGAATCGAGCATCGTTCCGACCGACCCAATTATCGCCGCGCGGTCGCGTGGCTGAAACGGTCACCTTATGTCCTAAACACAAGACTGGCGAGACAAGAACTACGAAAAGAAGTGACACTGCTCTCATTAGAAAAATTCCCCGTGCAATCTCTTGATCACATCCGCCACCACGTCTTCTCTCACAACGAACGTCAGATTCACCGCGGACGCGCCGTGAGATACGAGCGCAATGTTTACGTCATCGATCGTCGAAAAGATCTTCGATGGAGACCCGTCGAGGCACGCAGGCCTTCGCCGACAACACAGATCACGGCGTATCCGCGCTCAACCTCGACATCACCTAGACGGCGAAGATCATCAACGATCTTTTCAAGTGCGTCGGAGTTATCGAGCGTCAGCGCAACCGATACCTCGGACGTCGAGATAACATCGATCACTGTCCGATGCCGATCGAACGCCTGGAATACCGCGCTCATAAAACCATACGCGCCGAGCATTCGCGCCGACGTTATCCGGAGGATCGTGATGTTCTTCTTGCTTGCGATCGACTTGATCGTGTTGGGAGCCTCGCCCGATTCGGCGAGTATCATCGTGCCGATCTCGTCTGGGTGAAACGTGTTACACACCCTTACTGGGATCGCATTATCAACCGCCGGCTTGATCGTTTTCGGATGCAGGACCTTCGCGCCAAAGTACGCAAGCTCGGCCGCTTCTTCGTAACTCAAGACGGGAATCGTGCGCGCCTCGCCGCAGATCCGCGGATCGCATGTCATCACACCCGTGACGTCCGTCCAGATCTGTAGCTCACCCGCGCCGAGCGCCGCCGCGATAAGCGCCGCGGAATAATCCGAGCCTCCGCGTCCCAACGTTGTCGTCTCGCCACCTCGACTGGCCGCAATAAATCCACCCATGATCGGGACCTCGCCCGCGGCGATAAGTGGGCCGAGCTCGAGCTTTACAAGCTCATTTGTCTCGTCGACGATCGGTGTCGCAGCACCGTATTCATCGTCAGTAACGATCAAGCGGCGAGAATCGACCTGACGTGCGTTTACGCCTTTTGCTTTCAATACCTCGGCCAGCAATCGCGAAGAGAGCTGCTCGCCGTACGAAACGACGGCGTCTTTCAGCATCTGCAGCGGCAAGCTCCGGCGTGAAGTGCGCATCAGAAGATCGGAAAGCTCGCCACGTGCGAACTCCAGCTCGCCGTTGAAAGCATTCGGAGATCCATCGGGAATGAACTGTCGAGACACCGCGGTGTGTCTTTCGAAGTGCGGTTCGAGCGATGCGAACGCTCCGGCGAATTCGCCTTTTTTTGCGGTTTCGAATGCGGCAAGCAGAGCGTCGGTGACCTTTGTCATCGCCGACACGACAACGACAGGATGCCTTTCGAGCTGGCTCGACACGATGCCGAAAACGCGCTCGAAAGCCGCCACGTCGCCCACGGACGTGCCGCCGAATTTCATGACAGTTGGACGAGTTATTTCGGTCAAATCAGGTATGAGTTCAACCGTTTGTTATTGCTTTGTCAAGCGAACGTTCTCGCCGCGAAACGGCGAACAGATCATAGCCAGATGAGAAGCTTCTGGAGTCGCGTTGTTAATGCCGGAGCTTCGCACCGAAGGTGCGGCAGACTCATTTTCCGTCGCACCTTCAGTGCGAACAATCTTCGTTCCCGGCCTGTCAAGACGGTCCGCGTCTTGGCTATTTTCTGCCGCGCCGTCCGCGCGGCATCTGCTTACCTATCTCCCTTATCGCCGTACCCGGGCTTCACCTTCGTCTTCGCGTGCTGCCGGACATCCTGACTCAAGGATTTTCCGACGTCGTCGCTTTCCTTGAACTCCCCTTTCTCGTCGCGCTTCACGTAACGTTTGTCGTGTCCAGTATCAATCAGTTCTCGTTTATCGGTGCTCTTTTTCTCAGCCATAATTACCTCCGTTGCATATTTATGCACAGCGAGTTAGTGCAATGACTGTGCCGGGGGAATATGTATGCCATCCCGACAGGGGGATGACGGTTCAGAGTTCAGAGTTCAGGGTTAAGGCTCTAACCGAAACATTCCGCAAGAGTACAAGCAAAAGCTTGGACTCTGGACTCTGGACTCTGAACTCTGAACTTTAACTGGAACTACCCACAAAGTACGGAGCCGCCGTTGATGTTGAGGATCTCGCCCGTGATGTGACGCGACCAGTCAGATAAGAGGAAGCAGATCGACAACGCGACGTCATCCGTCGCCGCAATGCGCTTCAGCGGAATGCCTTCGATAACGCTCTTGTAGTATTCCTCGTCTTCGAATGCGGGACGAACCATCGCCGTCTCGATCCAGCCGGGTGCGACGGCATTGACGCGGATCTTCGGACACAATTCCGACGCAAGCGCTTTCGTGAACGCGATCATCCCGCCTTTCGATGCAGAGTAGTTCGAGTAGCCGGCCTCGCCGCGCTGTCCCGATGTCGATGAGACCATGACGATCGCGCCCGACGATTGTTTCTTCATCGCCGGCACGCACGCCTTGGTCGTCGCCCATGCCGACTTGAGATTTGTGTTGATGACCTTGTTCCAAAGATCTTCGCTCATGTCCTCGATCGCCGCACCTTCCCAGATCCCTGCATTGCAGACGACGAGATCGATGTGGCCGAACCGCTCGACGGTTTGTTTCGCAAGCTTTTGCGCTTCGACCATATCGGAGACATCGGCCTGCACGGCGATCGCCTCGACGCCCTTGTTCTGGCAGATGCGGACGGTCTCCATGGCCTCGACGTCATTGCTCAGATAGTTGATGACGACATTGGCTCCGCCCTCTGCGAGCCTGATCGCGGTCGAGCGTCCGACGCCGCGTGATGATCCCGTGACGACGGCAGTCTTCCCTGCAAACAAATTGTTCGGAAGGTTGATCGAGATTTCGGCTTCGTTCATGGGGCAAGAGATTCCCGGTCGGTTTTGATCTTAATTAATTGCCCGATGATAATCGCCAGCGGCATTGTGAGCAAGGTAAACAAACCGAAAAAATCTCCCGGGAAGAAGAGGATCGACAGACTATACACGATCGATGCGAGCGCGCTGGTTGCCAGAATTCCTGCGATGACGCGGAGGTATCTTAGATCGTTAAGCCGGCCGACGCCGAGCATCACCATGAACACTGCCACCACCGAGCCGCCTAGATTTCCGACCACCATCGGGAGGGAAGGACTACCGTAAAAGAAAAACAGTGACATTGCCATGACCGCAAAATGCAGAGCCGCCGTCCCCGGCAAATAAAGAAAGCACCATTTAATGACTGTCAACACTAGATCGAGCGTGCGTGTTTCTGTATCTGGACGGAGAGGCTCCAACGCGATGTCTTCGCGGACGGCGATCGATGCGAATCCGGTGTCCTCCAGAACACTAAAGGCGTGTGTAGTTTTTTCGTCGGCGTAGGTTGTTCGTCTCATCACGGCAGGCTGCCGGGGCAGGCTTGTAGTATCTTATTGGATTTTGTTTCGGAGTTGCAATAGATTTGTTGTTATGCATGACGTTAACCTTCTCGAAGACCAGCCCGTCGCGTGGACACCTACAGCGGACGTCATCGAACGCGCGCGGCTCACGAAGTTCATGAAACAGGTCGGGGTCTCGACGTGGAATGAGCTGTACCAATTTTCGATCCGCGATGTCGAGAAGTTTACGGAA
>JBDTSA010000240.1:0-4434 GCA_039931335.1 Acidobacteriota bacterium | reverse complement strand
CACTTGCCAGACATGGTCCTTCGATTCACATTTTCTCATCCCGAATGCCGAGACTTCGTACCGCGGTTTTACGATCCAGGGGGCGGGCACCGTTTCAAGAAAGGTCTCGATCTCCTGCTGATTGAAGACACCCGTGAAATCGGGACAAGGGATCCCGGAAACGTGCGCGATGCTCCGCATCGAAAGCTTGTCGCGGAAACGCAGCGAGTGCGAGCTGCTCATTCCACCTAGCTGAAGGTGCTCACGCACCCGGGCCGCGGTCGTCACATCGAACTCGTCGAGGCCGACGACGCGATCGATATTTCGGGAACCGGCGACATTTGTGACGGCGCGAATGTAGTCGTGCGGTGTCGCCGTATCGTCAACAGTCTTGACATCATTTAAAGCGGTCCAGACCCACGGCTCATCGAGCAGCTTCTTTCGCGTGACGAGCGTGACGTGCCATCCGGCATTGTGAGCTTCGTCAAGAAACTCGTTTCCCTTGTACTCGCTCGCTATGCAGACGATGTGATTCTTCATAAAGAACGCGGACTGGAGCGCAGGCATCTTTGCCTGCTACGTCGCAAAGCGACGTCTACCACTTACGAGTCGATATCATCATGACCTTTCGGGCTTCGCCCTCATGCTGGCAAGCATGCCTGCGCTCCAGTCACTTCCTCAAAAATCTGTCGATGCTCCAATCGCCTGCACCCATTAGCAAGTGAGCGAACGCGATAAAAAAATAAAGGAACGCGAGTTCCTGCTTCGCGAAGGGATCCGTTCGGTGAACTCCGAGAAGTGCCGTTCCCATCGTAAACGCGATAAAAAACGCCGCCGGACGCGTCAGGAAACCAAGGGCGAGAAGCGCACCGCCAAGAGATTCGGACAGGGCCGCAGCCCATGCAAAAAACGTCGGAACGGGAAAACCGATATTCGCCGTCCCATTTATGAATTGCTCGGGTGGCGGGATCTTTCCCATCCCATGGGACATCAAAAGCGCAACTCCGGCGAAGATTCTCAATAGGGTCAATCCCGCGTTGGCTTGAAATGACAGACCTGATTCACCGCCGAAAAGTATGCGTTTCAGCATCCTGTTTTCTCCCGTAACCGTTTTATTTTGTGCTGAAAGAATGGCACAATTCAAACCTAAAGACAACGCACATGCGTTATGGGCCGCGTTCACAGCGACCGTATTTTCGAAGTAATAAAATGGGTGAGATCGACATTGCAACTCTCGTTAGCCACCTTGTTATCTACATGGTGGTTCTGCTCTTGGCGATCTCCGCGCACGAAGCCGGCCACGCGTGGATGTCATATAAGTTTGGGGACGACACGGCGTACATGCTCGGACGCGTAACGCTGAATCCGGTCGCCCACATCGACCCTATCGGAACGCTGCTGATACCGATCGTCGCGTTTATTTTAGGGTCAGTCGGTGGAGCTCTCGGCAGCATTCCACTGATCGGTTGGGGTAAGCCAACGCCGGTGAATCCGCGCAAATGGGAACGATACAAACTGGCGAATGTGATGGTCTCGATCGCCGGCGTTCTCGCAAATCTGATCCTGCTCATCATCGGGATCGGGCTGGCGAAGATCTTGATGACGCAAGGCTTCGCGCCGGCGGATTTTTTCCGCGGCTCGACTAACCCGCTCGTGATCTTCGTCGGCAATCTGATGATCCTGAATCTTTCGCTGTTCGTATTTAATCTGCTTCCGTTTCCACCGCTGGATGGAAGCAAGATCCTCGCGACCTTTCTTCCCGAAAGTGCCGAGCCGATCCTGAACATGCTCGAACAGTTCGGATTTCTCATTCTTATGTTCCTGATCTATATCGGCGTCTTCCGGATGATTATTTATCCGTTTTACATACTTCTGATAAATCTCTTGTTCGCGATCTACTAGCTTGATGAAAAAACGCATCTTTAGCGGCGCTCAGCCGACAGGGCAACTTCACATCGGCAACTATCTTGGTGCGCTGAAAAACTGGGTCGCGCTCCAGGAGGAGTACGAGAGCTTTTACTGCATCGTAAATTTGCACGCGATCACGCTGACGCAGGATCCGAAGACGCTGCGGCAGAAGACGCTCGACCTCGCACGCATCTATCTTGCGGCAGGAATCGACCCGGACAGGTCGACTATCTTTATTCAGTCGAATGTCGCCGAGCACGCCGAGCTGACGTGGATACTCTCGTGCATCTCTCGCATGGGCGAGCTCGAGCGAATGACGCAGTTCAAGGACAAGGGCAAAGGAAATAGAGAACGCGCAGGTGTTGGACTATTCACGTACCCGGTATTGATGGCGGCCGACATTCTGCTGTATCAAACCGATCTCGTCCCGGTCGGACAGGACCAGAAGCAGCATCTCGAGCTGACACGCGATCTTGCCGAGCGTTTCAATCGCGATTACGGCGAGACGTTCAAGGTGCCTGAGCCGTTCATTCCGCCAGTCGGGGCAAACATAAAATCGCTGCAGGACCCGGCGAAGAAAATGTCGAAGTCGGATGAGAACATGAATGGTTCGATCTTTCTGCTCGACGACGCCGACACGATCACGAAGAAGATCAAACGAGCGGTTACCGATTCCGGAACCGAGATCACGTTTGACGCCGAGCGTCCCGCGATCACAAACCTGCTTACGATCTATCAACTGCTGACCGGGAAATCTAACGCCGGGTGCGAACAGCACTTCGAAGGCAAGGGCTACGGACATTTTAAGACCGAGCTTGCCGACGCTGTCATCGAATTTCTGCGTCCGTTTCAGGAACGCGTCAAACAGTACGACGACGCGACACTTAATGCGATCCTGAAAGCCGCCGCCGAAAAAGCGCGGTCGATCGCGAACGACACCCTCAAGGATGTTTACAGAAAGATGGGGATCGCATAGCACCCAGATCGTCGGCAGGCCGCGTAGCGGACAAAAGCGTTTAGCCGTGGCCTTGAGGCCACGGTCTTTGATTCACAATGCTCGTGCCGCGTCAGCGGCACTTGAATCAATTGCCGCTGACGCGGCAGATCCGGACTTCTCGACACCTTGCGTGGCCTCAAGGCCACGGCTAAATTCATGCCGCCGGTACCCGGCCGCGGACATTTCGAAACTGACCACCCGCCAGCCATCAGAACATTAATTCCCGCATTACGTTTCCGGTGCTACAATTGAGCCATTCCGTACAATTCACTCCCGACCTGTAGAAAACGGGTCCCACATGCAACACAAGGAGACACCATGGACGCAGTCAAAAAGTCTTTCGACATTCCCAAATTCAAAGAGCAATACGAAAATTTCATCGGCGGCGAATGGGTAGCACCTAAAAGCGGCGAGTACTTCGAATGCATCTCGCCGGTGGACGGCAAATCATTTACAAAGGTCGCGCGCTCAAACGAAGCTGACATCGAGGCGGCACTCGATGCCGCACACGCTGCCTTCGAGACATGGGGCAAAACTTCCGCGACCGAGCGCAGCAATATCCTTCTCAAGATCGCCGACCGCATGGAGCAGAATCTCGATCTGCTGGCCCGCGCTGAGACGTGGGACAACGGCAAACCGATCCGCGAAACTACGGCTGCAGATCTGCCGCTCGCGATCGATCACTTCCGATATTTCGCCGGCGTCATTCGCGCCGAGGAAGGCAGCGCATCCGAGCTCGATCAAAATACACTTTCGGTGATCATCAAAGAGCCGCTCGGGGTCGTCGGCCAGATCATCCCGTGGAATTTCCCGATCCTGATGGCGACGTGGAAGATGGCTCCTGCTTTAGCCGCAGGCAACTGCATCGTTCTTAAACCGGCTGAACAGACACCGGCGAGCATTCTGGTCTGGGCGGAACTGATCGGTGATCTTCTGCCGAAAGGCGTGTTGAATATAGTCAACGGATTTGGTGTCGAGGCAGGCAAACCGCTCGCGACATCATCGCGGATCGCCAAGGTCGCGTTCACCGGAGAGACGACGACCGGCCGTCTGATCATGCAGTACGCTTCGCAGAATCTTATTCCGGTGACGCTTGAGCTGGGCGGCAAGTCTCCGAACGTTTTCTTCGAAAGTGTGATGGACGCCGACGATGAATTTTTCGACAAGTGTCTCGAAGGAGCGACCCTCTTCGCACTCAATCAAGGTGAGGTCTGCACATGTCCGTCTCGTGTGCTCGTTCAGGAATCGATCGCCGAAAAGTTCATCCCGCGCTTTGTCGAGCGTACCAAGAAGATCAAGATGGGACACCCGCTCGATCCGACGACGATGATGGGTGCACAGGCGAGCAAGGACCAGTACGAGAAGATTTTGAATTACCTCCAGATCGCAAAGGATGAGGGCGCCGAGGTTCTCACTGGCGGCAACGCGTACAAGAATCCCGATCTCGAAGACGGTTATTACATCGAGCCGACGATCGTGAAAGGCCACAACAAAATGCGCGTCTTTCAGGAAGAGATCTTCGGCCCCGTCACTGCGCTTACGACATTCAA
>JBDTSA010000239.1:0-4441 GCA_039931335.1 Acidobacteriota bacterium | reverse complement strand
CTTATATAACTAATGGCATATGACTGAAAAGAAGATCGCCGTTGTTGTCGGAAGCCTCCGCAAAGAATCGTGGAATCGCAAGATTGCGAAAGAGCTGATCGCCATTGCTCCGGCAAGCCTGAAGATGGAGTTCGTCGAGATCGGCGCCCTTCCGCATTACAACGAAGATCTCGAAACCGATTCTCCGCCGGCGTCGTGGACCGAATTTCGTTCGGCGATAAAATCTTCGGACGCCGTTCTCTTTTTAACGCCGGAATATAATCGCACCATTCCCGGCGGGCTAAAGAATGCAATCGACGTCGGTTCGCGCCCGTACGGAAGCAGCGTGTGGCAGGGCAAGCCCGGAGCTGTGATCAGTGTTTCGCCGGGTGCGATCGGAGGATTTGGCGCCAATCACGTGCTTCGACAGTCGATGGTATTCCTCGGTGTCCCGATGCTTCCGCACGAAGCATACATCGGAGCAGTTTCGACGCTCTTCGACGAGAACGGGGTCCTCGCGGATTCAACAAAAGGATTTTTGTCACAATTCATCACGCAGTACGAAGACTGGGTCAACCGCTTCGGCGGCGATGGGAAATAATGCCTCCCGGGCTCTACCGTTTTGTTATGATGAATCCTAAATAATCCTGTCGGAGAGAATCGTCATGCCCGTCAATTGGATCAAGGATGCCGATGAGGCGCTCGCTGCAGCGAAGGAACAAAAGAAACCGCTGCTGATCGATTTCAGCGCCGCGCCGTCATGAGGTGCATGCGCTCGGCTGGACGCCGAGTCCTATGACGATCATGACGTAGCCTCGTTCATAAACGAGAACTTCATCCCGCTGCATGTTCACGTCAACGAGAATCGGAAGAATTTTCACCGCTTCGATGTCGTATGGACTCCGGCCCTACTGGTCATGGACCCGGACGGTAAAGAGCGGTGGCGGCTCGAAGGATATCTTTCAAAAGATGAATTCAAAGTAAACCTCGAGATGGGATTGGCACGGGTGGCGTTTACGAAGAAAGATTTCGCAGACGCCGAACGGCGGTACGCCTCGATCGTCGCCAATTATCCCGACTCAAAATTCGCTCCCGAAGCGGTTTACAACGAGGGAGTAAGTCGCTATAGCGTTACGCACGACCACCATACATTGACCGATGTTGCCACGACATTTACCGAGAAATATCAGGACAGCATCTGGGCGGAAAAATCGATACCGTGGCTGAAATGATCTTCGGCGTTTGAGCAACCGGAGGGTTGTGATGAGGTTCTTACTTAAGAGAACGATTCTAATTCTATTAATTGTGCCGGCTTGCTTTTCTCAGGAGCCGGTTCCCGTCTTAAGCTCGCGTTGGTTTCGAACAGTCCGGCCGGCGGCGAAACCTAATGTCACGGCATCGGGGCCGGTGAAACCGGTGAATCCCGACGAAAAGTTTTTTCAGCGTAAGGCGCGCGAACAACGTACGGATAATCCCCGGGACCCGTACGAAGACAGTATCGAAGGCCGAAGTGCCGCGATGGACAAGGCGGTGCAAGAATCCCGAGCTCCGCAGCCGGATGACGTCAACGGCTACACATATGTCGCCGACATCAGAAACGACAGCGGTATGACGGTCGACATAATTTTTTGGGAATACCGGTTCACCGAGATCGCGAATAAAGCGAATGTTGTGCGGCGGCAGTTTCTTTGCGGAGTAAAGCTGAAGCACGCCGAACGGAGAGAGCTATCCGTTTTCAGTTTGCTTGGCCCGAGCGACGCATTGGATCTGAAAAGTTTGGCGAAATCAACCGAAAAGCTTTTCGAAGAACACGTACAGATCAATCGGATCGAACTCGCGGACGGAAACATCCTTCAACGTAACGATTGGAAATACTCGGACGTCAAGGCGGCCGTTGAGCGCGCGACTTCGGCGCCGTGGGGAAACGAAGTTTGCCGCGCCCTCTAAATTCGCTTTGGACTCTGCCCGCACACAACTCATCCGCATACTGCAGAACGCATACTCCGGCGAGATAGCCGCCGCGTACGCCTATCGCGGCCACTGGAAATCTCTAAAAGAATCTCCGGAAAAAGAACGCATCAAACAGATCGAAGCTGAAGAATGGGATCACCGGCTACGCGTCGGCGAGTGGCTCGAGAAACTTGGCGCGAAGCCTCGGGGTGGACGCGAGAAAGTTTTCTGGACGATTGGACGGACCCTTGGCTTCACATGCCACATGTCAGGCTGGTTCATGCCGATGTACTTCGCCGGAAGACTGGAAAGCCAGAACTCGATCGAGTACGAAGACGCTGCAGCTTTTGCCAGAGAGTTACAAATGCAAGATTGCGTCGATGACCTTCTCGACATGGCGCGCGTCGAAGTCGAGCACGAAGTCTTCTTTCGCGAAATCGTCACGGGCCATCGCATGCTCCCGTTGATGAGAAAAGTATTTCGCTGGAGCTAGATAAGAGTTACGCGCAGCTCTTACTCTCGTGAAACCACTCGACGAACTTTGGTATCCCTACTTCTATCTTTGTCGTCGGATTGTAATTCAAGAGATCTTTCGCCTTGGCGATATCGGCAAACGTTATCGGCACGTCGCCAGGCTGCATCGGTTGGCGATCGATGATCGCTTTAATCCCGAGACTCTCTTCGAGCAATTCTACCAGGCGGCTCAGTTCGGTCGTCTCCGATTCACCCAGGTTGAAGACCTCGTACATCGCGCCGTCGTAATCCATCGCCGCACGAACGCCCTGAATGATGTCGTCGATGTATGTGTAATCGCGCCGCGTCGTTCCGTCGCCGAATATCTGGATCGGTTTTCCTTCGGTGATCAGCCGCGAGAATTTATGGATCGCGAGGTCGGGCCGCTGGCGCGCGCCGTAGACCGTGAAGAATCGCAGGCAGACAGTTCGAATATCGAAAAGATGCGAATAGGTGTGGCAGAGAAGCTCGCCTGCAGCTTTGGTCGAAGCATACGGTGAGATAGGTTGATGGATCCGGTCTTCTTCAGAAAACGGAACCTTCGCATTGATCCCGTAAACCGAGCTCGACGAACCAAAGACGAATTGTTTCACCTCAAAATCGCGGGCGAGCTCGAGCAGATTCAACGTCCCGTCGATATTCGTCTCCGCATAGAGTTTTGGATGACAGAGCGAAGGGCGTACTCCGGCACGTGCAGCTAAGTGAACGATGCAATCGAACTCCGTGCGGTCGAAAATTCCCCGCAGCTTTTCGCTATCGCGAATGTCGGCCTCGACGAATTCAAAATCAGCGCTTGTTTTCGCCGACTCGAGATTCGCGACCTTGATCTCGGGCGCGTAGAAGTCGTTCAGATCGTCGACGACAGTCACATGCCAGCCGCCTTCGGCCAGCAGACGGTCAACCAAATGGGAACCTATGAATCCGGCCCCGCCGGTAATAAGAATACGTTTAAGGGGCATTACTTTGAGTGCGAGTGGATACTCAAGTGGGAAGATAGCATAGTTTGCTTTTTCTCCGCAAAAACGATTATTTTGAGAAAAGGTTGGAGTAAACTTCTTTTACGGCGGCTGCATCTGATGCCCTTAGTCTCGTTAATCTTTATTTACATTACAATGACACTCCTTACGAAAACGCGCTTCTATATCGGGCTTTCCTTGTTATCGCTTTTGATGACCGGGTCGGCCTCATCGCAGACTTTTGACCGGATCGAAAAGGCCCGAATGAAGGACATCCTCAAGATCGTTAAGGCCGAGGTCCGTGAGAAATACTACGACCCCGAATATCACGGAATCGACATCGAGAGCCGGTTCAAGCAGGCCGACGAAAAGCTTGCTGCCGCGACCTCGACTTCTCAGTCGCTGGCGATCATCGCCCAGGTGCTTGTCGACTTTAACGACTCTCACCTTTTTCTGATACCGCCGCCGACGAATCTTGCCGTAGAGTACGGGTACCGGATGCAGGCGATCGGCGACAAGGTCTACGTTACTCAGGTAAAGCCGGGCAGCGATGCGGAATCCAAGGGGCTGAAAATCGGCGATCAGATCTTATCGATAGGTGGATTTCGCCCTTCGAAAAAAGAGCTCTGGAAGGTTCGTTACTACTACAACGGACTCAGCAAACGGAACAACGTCGTGCTGAACGTCGTGAGTCCCGGCGAAGACGCGCCGCGTGAGTTGGACATCAAGTCCGAGATCAAGCGCCTTCCCCAGAAAGTGACCTTCACGTCTTACTTTCGACTTTTTGACGATTTCTACGAAGAAGAGAACGACAGGGAGCGCTTCGCGACGGCGAGTGGCATAACTATCTGGAGAATGCCTTCATTCGGGATCGATCCGGATTCGATTGATGGCCTCATGAGGCAGGTGAAGGGCGCGAATCTGATACTCGACCTGCGCGGCAACGGCGGTGGATATGTGGTTGCGATGGAAAAGCTCATCGGCAACTTTTTCGATAAGGACATCAAGATAGCCGACCTTAAGGGCCGCAAGAAAATGGACCC
>JBDTSA010000238.1:0-4442 GCA_039931335.1 Acidobacteriota bacterium | reverse complement strand
CGATGCCGGAAACACATAGGTTGCGTGGATCGGACGCGTGCCTTCATTTTGATAAGTCTGAACGACGCGTATATCGGCGATCACGCCGGAGACGGATATCTCGACGCTCGTGTCCTTGAGCGGTAGCTGATCGACATTCGGATCACCTGTTACAAGAAAGTAAGGCGAAAGAGTTTTGTCGGTATTGTTGTTGTCACTCTCCTGCTTGACCTGCGGGAACGCAGTGCAGCAGAGTATCGCGAGTGTCAGAAGAACGTTTCGGAAACGACGATGATTCGATTTTTTTGCCATGAGATCAAACTCCAATTTTGTATGCCCCGTGGGCTTAGTTTTTTGCAATGGAGCGATCCTAATGAATTGGAGATCGCGGCGGAATGGCCGACGCCACAGGCGCGAGCGGTGGTAACCACAGTCGGCAATCCGGACGCGCCGCTGCCAACTTAGTGAACCGATGTGAGGAGATTGAGAGTTAAAAAAATGTAACGTGTAATGGAGTGTGCGGCCGTAGGTTGTTCCGCAACACAAACGGACTTAGCCCACAATACCTTTTAACAATATACCGACGATGTAGGCGAGAGCCGCGGCCAACGCGCCGACAAAGAGCGTCTCCAGCCCGGAGCGCACCCAACTTGCCGTCGACCAGCGGCTTTTGACGGATCCGATGAGAAAGAACGTTATGCCGGTCATGGTACACGAAACGAGAAAAGAAGATGCGACACCTAATACGTAAGGCAACAACGGGACGAGGCCGCAAGCGACGAAGGCACCGAACGTTGTAAACGCGGCCCTCCACGGGGAACGGATCTCGGAAGGCAGCCCGTATTCCTCGGTGAGCATGGTTTTCACCCAGCGGTCTTTGTCCGATGTGATCAGCTCGACCGCCTTCTCCAGCTCTTCGCCCTCGAACCCTTTCGCATGATAGATCTGCCGGATCTCTTCACGTTCGCCGCTGGGCGCCACCTCAATGTGCTGGTATTCGATCTTTTCGAGCCGCTGGTAGTCATCTTGTTCGGCACGTGTGCCGAGATAATTACTCGCCGCCATCGAAAAGCCGTCGGCTGCGAGATTAGCAAATCCGAGGATTAGCACGATCGACGTCGAAAGTTCTGCGCCTGACACACCGGACACGACGGCGAACGTCGTGACCGATCCGTCAATGCCTCCGTAGATAAAGTCGCGGATGTAGTTATGGTCCGCCGAACCGATCCGGGCGGCGATAGCTTCTGCGGTGTGTTCGTGCTCGAGCTTCGGCATATTCAGATCAATAAACGTCAGAGGGCCTTACGATCGATCGACATTGCCGCGACGGTCCAGATCGCTGCGGCGAGGAAACCCGCGAGAACGTCGGTCGGATAGTGGATGCCGATATAGATCCGTGACATCCCGATCAGGACGATGAGGACCGCAGCGAATATTGCAATGCCCGCCTTTGCGGCGGAGTTTTCAAGACACGAAGCGACGATCCATGCGATTGTACCGTATAGGCAGAGTGACGCGACCGCATGGCCGCTCGGAAAACTGAAGCTTTCGACCGCCGGGTAATTGATCAATGACGGTGGCCGCGGGCGAGCGAATAATAACTTGAATCCGTGATGTAAGGCGGCCTGTCCGAACATCACGACAATGAGCACCAGCAGAGGACGGAACCAGCGTAGCGAGATGAAGATGATTCCGGCTACGCAGCCGATGATCGTCAAAACCAGAGTCGAGCCAAGGCGGGTAACCGCGAGAAACAACTGCGTCCACATCGGCGATTGAATTTGCCGCATCGTGAATCGGATCGACGCGTCGAACGCCGCCGGACTCCCTCGATACGGTCCGGTTACGAACCACCCCGACGCCCAGAGGACGAGCGCCGCTAATGCGAAACCGCCGCCGACCCGGATGACGGAACTTTCACGAAGCCATTGCCCTGGAGATCTCATCGAACGACGAAGGCAAGCCGATCGCCTGCCTGAAGTTTGAAAGACGGATCCATCTCCCGAACTTCAGCTTATGGATCCTTGCGCAATGATTCTGGCATATTGAGGGCTCGTCGAACAACCCTAAGAAAAACCCCGGAAACCCAGTCCGTCCGACTATCGCAGCTGCCCATTTCCTTTCACCTGCGTTGGAATGGCGATCACGGAATTTCCCGATCTATAGCGGTTGGTTGAAGTAATTTCGAGGCGTCGATTGTTCCAGACGTTTAAGCATTTGAGATCATCGTAACGTCAGAACAAAATCATCCAGCCGCAACTCTCCGAAAATTGGGCATGGTGAAGATTGGCAGCCCTTTCGTCGGAGAGCGATGTTGATGGCATCCGTCCTTTCAGAGGTATTGAATTCCATGCTCGTAAGATTCCACTCACGTCCCGGCGTGCCCAGGGCGCGCGAATCGGCTATCGCCTCGTAGGTCGACGCGTCCATGATGCTGACGATCGGCAAACCACCAGAAACCAGACCTTCCGAAGTAGACACAAAGGTCAACTTGTAGCCGGTTTTCGGCCGCACGGGGAGCAACTGGCTGATAATTGTTCTGTTCGCATCGAGGTCACCGTTAAATCGGATCTCGAGTCCCCGACTGCCCGAAGATCCCGCCTTATCCGCCACGGCGATCTCGATCTTTCCTCGATCGTCATCTCCTACTTGCCATCCGAAGTTTCCGGCGTTCTCGCCGGTGAAATTTTCGAAATCGCCGTCGATCAGCAGGTTCGAGGCAGTAGACAGGCTCGATGGTCTAGTCGCCTTCCAGAGATCGAACGCCAAACCAAACTGCTTTCTTTGGGTGAGGTTGCGAACTGCCTCAAGTACGCTCTCTCTATCAAGCGCCCCGGCCGCAAAAGAAACCAGGGGCCCGGAGGCCATACCCTGTTCTATCAGGTAAACGACGCTCCGGCGTTTTGCGGCATCACTGCTCGGGTTGACGGCACGCAGGATAGCCAAAGGATCATCCGGAAATGTACTGCGAGCGAGACCAAGTACTTCCGGCAATAGCGATTCGTTGCGTGAGGCTGCTTCGGCGAGAAGCGAGAACGCCTCGTCGGTCCGACCGGCTCGCAACAAAAGTCGGCCGAGTTCGGCTCTGGTTTCTGCGTAGTGGGGCGCGAGCGATATCGCGACCCGGTAATCAGATTCCGCGCCGCGAAGATCTCCCGACGTGCTCCGCGCACGTCCCCGATATAGCCATAGCAGGTAGTCGGTGGGCCGATGACTGATAGCACGGTCGAATTCCGAGGATGCGTCGGCGAAAGCGCCGTCTGCATAAAGCGCGAGGCCCTTAAGCTGATAGATATCTGGATTGCTCGGATCGTGAACGAGCGCGCGTTCAAGGAGTGCGTTGTCGAATCTGGATAACTCTGCTCTGCGAACATAGACGCGCGCTATCCCACGCTGCAGGCTTTGCCACCCCCCCGCAATAATGAGTATCAGCACCAGCGCAGGAATTATTCGATAAAAGCCTTTCATCTATTTCGCAGCCTCTCTAAATCGCCGGGAGCTTTTTGGTCATCCAGCGATCGCCTGCGCCGGCGCCCGCCCTTTACGGGTGCCGTAGCCAATACAATGAGCAGTACGAAAACGAGGGAGTTGATCTGCACGTGGAGGCCAAAATCCACAAAACTATGCAGCAGCACTCCCGACATCCCCAGCGCAGCTCCGAAGCCGATCGCTTTTTCCAAGCGGCCGCGATCATTGAAACGCTGAACGACACGTCCGACGGTCAGCCCGAGAAAGAGCAGTGTCAAAAGTGCCGCGACTACTCCGCCGCCGGCAACGATCTCAAGGTATTCATTGTGTGCCTGGCGGACGACCTGCCTCCCTCCGGACGCAGTATCGTAAGACATAATTGCCTTTTCGTATGCTCCGAAACCGGATCCCATGAGCGGGAATGCCGCGATCAGTCGCAGCGTGGAGTGCCATATCTCAGATCGGCTAGCTCGTCCATCGACGGCGGTGAATTCTCTGTCGGTTGTTTCAAAGCGGCTGACGGTCGTTTCTCCGCCGATGAGTGCGACGGATACGATCAGGGTTCCGGATAGGACCACTATCAACGCCGTAACTGCTAGCAACGGCCTTAGGCGGCGGGTAAGTGAGTTAGTTGGCTGCTTCTCACCGAGTTCGAGAGGAGAGGTCCGTGTCACGAAATGTAAGAATGCGGCGAGAATGATAACTCCGCCTGAGCTTATGATTCCTCCTCTGGAATTAGCAGAGATTATAGCGAACCAGCACAACGCGATGATTATCCCGAGTGCCGCTTTCGAGCGGGTAGAGAGACCGGCCTTTAGCAGGAGTCCGAGAAGGACGCCGAGAGTCATTTCTACCAACAGGGCGAAGTGGTTACGATTTATAAATTGGGCATACTGCGCCGGGGCGACATCAACGGCTTTGATCGGCAGTGTGTCCCCTACGCCCATGATCGCTTGGCGACATACACCGAACAGAGCGCTTCCAACACCTACAAT
>JBDTSA010000237.1:0-4473 GCA_039931335.1 Acidobacteriota bacterium | reverse complement strand
TGGTGAGCGTGCATTTGAGCGGCCTGCTACCAAAAGGGGTTTATTCGGCATGGGTACCGGTCACCGCCGGCACCACCTTCCCGCCCGCGATAGCCGCGACGGCGCTTGGCAGCGTGGTCGGAGACGACACGTTTGTGAACACCTTTACCGCGAGCTCGAGCGGCGAAGGCCAACTCACGCTGATACAGCCGGCGGGTATTGGCACCCTTGCTCCCGGACAAATTCCGCTTTGTCTTCTGGATGTTACGTTCGAGGTTCATATCGCCTATCACATGAACGGTGAGACAAGCGGCCCGGTTCCGGGTCCGGTGACGACCTGGGTTGTGCCGGAAAGATTCCTGTTCCCGCGTCAGTAAACGGGAAACGGGGGCGCCTGGCTCCTTAAATCGAATGGGTTGTGTCATCAAGGATCGTGAACCCCGGTCGCCTGATGACGCAGCCCGACCATGAAAGGAGAAAGTCCAAACTTGTTTCGAAACCATGTCGCCGAAGGCAGATGCGCGGCGGACATACAGACGAGGCACGGCGGCAGCTATAACTAACCCGGCATGGTCGCCGGACGGCTCCAGAATTCTCTTCATTACCGGTGCGGTTCCTTGGTTTCTTCACACTATCAGGCTTGCCGGCACCGATCCTCAGGCGTTGGCACCGCTTTCAGATTTTTACAACTGGGCTATCGCGACGGGGTTTGGTACCTGCGGCGCAGTACCGGCGGAACCCCGATTCACAGTTCGGCCTCGCAAACGACAAGCCGGTTTCCGCCGCTTATTTGCCGAAGTCTCGTCCGGGAAGTCGTTTGTCTGGAGTAATGTTTTGAGTCCCGACCTTAGTTGGCTACACTTTGGCAAAAGGCGGCTGAAGCCGGTACTCAAAACTCGAATGAACGTTACACATCTCGAATGCGCTCTGTGCGGACTAAGGCACGAAGCGAACACTCTCCAGAATCTTTGCGTCGAATGCGGCAAGCCGCTGCTCGTAAGGTACGACCTTGAACAAGCGGCGGAAAATCTTAACCTCGAATCACTCCCCAAGAGCGAAACATCACTTTGGCGATATCGCGAAGTCCTACCGGTTCGAAATATCGATAACATCGTGAGCTTTGGCGAGGGCTGGACTCCGCTGCTAAGGGCGAGGAAACTGGCCGCGACACTCCCGATCAAACTCAACCTTTTCATCAAAGACGAGGGGCAGAATCCGACGCAATCGTTCAAGGCTCGCGGCATGACCGCGGCGATCTCGATGGCGAATGAGCTCGGTGTAAAGAAGGTCGCGGTTCCATCGGCCGGTAACGCCGCCGGTGCGATGGCCGCGTACGCTGCCCGAGCCGGAATGGAAGCGTACATCTTCATGCCGTCCGACACACCGCGAGCGAACATCGTCGAATGTGAGCAGACGGGTGCTCATGTAACGTTGATCGACGGCCTTATCACTGACTGCGGCAAGATCGTTGCCGAGCGAAAGGAGGCGGAAGGCTGGTTCGACGTTTCGACATTAAAGGAGCCGTATCGGGTCGAAGGCAAGAAGACGATGGGCTATGAGCTATTCGAGGAATTTTCCGCATTGGCCGATTCCAAATCTAAAATCCAAAATCTTCCTGACGTCATCATCTATCCGACCGGCGGCGGAACCGGGCTGATCGGAATGTGGAAGGCGTTCGATGAAATGGAGCAGATGGGCTGGATCGATTCTCGCCGTCCGCGGATGGTGACAGTTCAATCCGAAACATGCGCCCCGATCGTAAGAGCGTTCGAAAAAGGCGAGCGATTTGCGGACGAGTTCGAGAATGCATCGACCGTAGCGTCCGGGCTTCGTGTACCGAAGGCCATCGGCGATTTTCTGATCCTCGACGCGATCCGTGCGTCGGGTGGAACGGCGATCGCTGTTACGGATGACGAGTTGGTAACAGCCGTTGGTGAGATCGGAAGTTCTGAAGGAATTTTCACGGCTCCGGAAGGTGCAGCTTGTCTGCCTGCGTTAAGGAAAATGATCGACCAGAATCTCGTAGCAGAAAACGAAACGGTTGTACTTTTCAATACGGGATCTGGGATCAAATACCTCGAAGCGTTCTAGCGGTTGGACTCGGCGATCCGATAGCGAAACGGTTCTTTCCAGGTCTCAGGAAAAACATCGATCTTTAAAGCTCTCTCCATCGTGTCAATGTCGGTCTTGTCTTCGACCCACACGCGAACGACATCGGTTACCGTAACTTTGTTTTCGTCGCGGGAAAGGATCTCGATCCTATCACCCGCCGCGAGATCTCCAATCTTCGTAACGGCCAGATAGAATCCGCTCCGGCGGCTCTGCAGAAACCGGCGCAGAATATCCTTCCTGCCGAAACGTATGCCGAGTTTGTAGCACGGCATCCGCGGCTCGGTCACGACGAACTCAGCAGTTCCGATCCGCAGCTTGTCGCCGATAAAAACTTCGGTTTCCAGCAGTCCTTCAGTCGCAAGATTTTCTCCGAACGGCGAGTCTCCGAGCTCCATTTCCGGAAGTTCGTTCCGCCAAAATTCGTAATGTTCACTCGGGTAAACGTAGACCGCTTTGCTCCATCCGCCGTGCACCGTAAGATCCGCCTGGGCGTCGCCTTCAAGATTCAATTCGTTCACCTTCACGCGGCCGTCGACGGGATGCTTGAATATCGCAGTCGTCACAAAGCCTTCGTTCGCTGTCTGGACGATCCTCGGCATTCCTACTGATACTGTTAGCAACTTCATGTCAGACGAACTATATCGCTATCTGATTACAGGTGAAAGAGCGGCTTTGCGATGGTTGCTCATCGGCTAGGTTTAGTCGTGAGTACCGGCCGAGTCAGGTTCGGGATCGGAGAGAACACGCCAAGCACGATCCACCATTTCTTTTTTCGTAGTTTCCAAATGTGAAGACAATTGCCCTTCACCTGACCCTCGTTGCTGTTATCAAAGCTGCACGGATTCCATGTGTATGCCATGTCCGCGGATTGAAAGAGCGCGACCTTTGAAGGGAAGACGATCGAGACGTATTCGTTCATCGCCTCTATCACGCGCTTCTTTCCGATGATCGGCGGCTCCCCGTCGCGAAGCAGCCGGACGTCGTCACCCGCGAATCTTTTGTAAGCACCTCCGAGATGCTCGCTTGTCATGCTCGCCCGCAAGAAGTTCATTGAAGCGTCCGCCGGTGACCATCCGCGCTTGTTGATATCGCGACTCTGATTCGAGCGAATAGGCCTGTCGGTGTCCGCGAACGAAAGTTTAGGATGAGAGATCTCGATATTGACGCCCGCTCGAAATCGTCCGTCGGGCCTCTTTTCCCAGATCGTCACGTACTGACCGAACTTCGCCAGCCCCTCGCTCTTATCTTTCTGGTAGATCCGCCAGTTTCCCGTCGTGTAACCGA
Organism: Acidobacteriota bacterium; assembly: GCA_039931335.1. Taxonomy (GTDB): domain Bacteria; phylum Acidobacteriota; class Blastocatellia; order Pyrinomonadales; family Pyrinomonadaceae; genus OLB17. Next base: position 1,098 of record JBDTSA010000237.1, on the reverse strand, counting down.
GAAGTCCGTTGGCCGAGATATCGGAGTAGGTGAGACTACGGACGAGGACCGAGGCTTCGTCCGTTTGGCGCGATCTCCAGTACTCTTTTCCGTCGCGCGGGCCTGGCTCGAACACGATCGAATCATCACCGAGAAATGCGAGGAAGGCGGTCCTCCTTCCGTGCTCAGCCGACGTCTGTTCAAAAGAACTCTGGACCTCGACGAGAGGCCGGAGATCGGTCTGCGGATAGGCTCGAGCGACCATTAGCATCGCGACAACGGACAAGACTTTGATCATTCTTTTAATCCTACGGATTTAGTCTGCAGGATTACAAGCCTTTATTTCAGTACCACCGCGGACGTACTTTTGGGCAGGTAGTCAAACTAACTGTCGTAATGAATACCGAAATTTGGTAGTATTTTTCGTTAGACTGGCGAATTTCGCTTCCTACACAAATTATGTTCAGCGATAATTTCAGACGCGGCGAGGGAAAGGGAAACGGCAAAACGGGATCGAAGGCCATCTCCAAAATGGCCGATCTCGGCTGGAAAGCTTTTCAGGCTGTGAACAAGGCAGTTCCCGAGGGACAGTCGATACAGCCTTCGTGGGCAGCCGAACCGCTTCTCAAATCTTATGAGCGCACTGCGCCTCCGCTCGGATTTCCGCGCGAGACCGACTCGCTTTGCCCGAGCTGCGTAAAGCAAGTTCGCGAGGGTGTCATCTCGGGTGATATTCCGCTGAATATTTTGATGGACTCGCATCCGGGCGAGATCAAGGCGCAGATCGTTGAAGAAGACGGCCAGGTCCTCATGCGAAAGACTTGCCCGACGCACGGTGAGTTTGTAGACGTCATGGCTACCGACTCCGCATTTCTTAACCGCATTGAATCACTTTTTTACGGACGCGATTTCAAGGCCGCGGAGGACAAGCACGTTCATCATCACGGTACAAGCGATATCAAGTTCGGCCGCGGCGCAGTTCTGACGGTCGATCTGACGAATCGCTGCAACATGATGTGTAATCCGTGCTTCATGGATGCAAACCAGGTGGGATACGTTCACGAGCCGACATTCGAAGACACAAAGGCGATCCTCGATCGCGCCGTTTCATTCAAACCG
>JBDTSA010000236.1:0-4486 GCA_039931335.1 Acidobacteriota bacterium | reverse complement strand
CCGCTCGTGTTTCTGCCTGTTTCATCATAATCTTTCCAAATATGAATGCAACCGACCCTGCCGGAACCGTAAGGAACATACGTCATGAGAGCGAAGTACTGAAAGGCAATCCACTCGACGACCCTTTTGTTCGTGACCTGTTTGTCTATCTTCCCGCGGGATACGACGAGACGGACGCCGCGTATCCGACGGTCTATTGCCTTACAGGCTTCACCGGCCGCGGCAAGATGCTCCTGAATGACAACGCATTCACGCCGAATCTGGCTGAGCGGATGGATAAGCTCATCGCCGCTGGTACGGTCAAGCCGATGATCCTGATCATGCCGAATTGCTTCACGTACTACGGCGGATCGCAGTACATCAACTCGACGGCGACCAGCCGTTACGAAGATTATTTGATCGAAGAGATCGTTCCATTCGTCGACGAGAACTTTCGCACGATCGATGACCGCGGTTCGCGCGCCGTGATGGGAAAATCATCGGGCGGATACGGATCGCTGATCATGGGAATCCGGCATGCGGATGTCTTTGGACTCGTGTGCTCGACGGCCGGCGATGCGTATTTCGAATATTGCTACCCGATGGATTTTCCGAAAGCGTTTCGAACGATTAAGGGCGATCCGAAGAAGTTTATGCGTGAGTTCTGGGCGACAGAGAAGCAAAGCAAGGACGATCATTCGGCGCTCAACACGATCGGGATGGCCGCGTGCTACTCGCCGAACGGAACGGATTTCGATCTTCCCTTCGATCTCGAAACCGGCGAGATCCGTGAAGACGTCTGGGCGCGCTGGCTCGAACACGATCCGGTGCGACTGGTTGACAGGCACGTCGATGACCTCCGTTCGCTTAAATTGCTCTACCTCGACGCCGGCATGCGGGATGAATTTGCGTTGGATATCGGGGCGAGGATCTTTTGCCGGAAATTAACTGAGCTCGCGATTCCGCATTTGCACGAAGAGTTCGATGACGGGCATTTCAATATTTCGTATCGCTACGACCGTTCGCTCGAGTTGATCTCACAAAGTGTGGGCGGGTGATGCCGACCTCGCCCGCGGCCCGATCGGAACCGGCGACTTGAGTTCGTACGCATCGACAAGCTTTAGTTCGCGCGACTTCAGCTTCAGATGAAAACCGGTTTCTTTCGGTGGATCGATCTCGTCGATTATATGTTTCAGTTCCGCTTCGACCGCACAATCGCACTCACCAACAGAAACGATATGACCGTTCCTGATCGTTATCGAAGCCGAGCGAACCTGCGTTGACAAGATCAATCTGAATTTCAGAAGCGGCCTCTGAAACGTCAAGATCCTGACATTCACGATCGGCTTATAGTCGATCTCGAACTTATGTTCGCCAAGAAACAGAGTAGTCTCTTCGCCAGAAGGATGCTTTGTCTCGTCCGAATATTCAGTAAGCTCCGGTGCCCGGCTCCATGCTGCCGGAAGGATCAAAAGTATGCTCTTGTTGAGTGCGGCGAGAATTGCATTTGTCGCTCTTTTCGCAATGATCCGATGAACCATCCGCGGCAATTGATTTCGGGAAAGCTCAGGATCGGCGGCGATCTGCTCGTCGACCACAGCTTCCATGCTCTCGAAATCCCTCGGTAGCAGATCGGTTACGGTACACGCTGCTGCGTCACTTGCCATTTTTCACCTCACGTGTTGTGACATCGATGGGACCGCCGAATCGGACCGTGCCGGGAATAACGTTCACCCGCATGGATAGCGGATCGAAAGTCGGATTCAACGGACCGATCCATTCAAGACTGGGGTCACCCGCTGACGCTTCGACGTTGACGCGCTTTTTCCAAATCACATATCTGAGAATTTTGCCGCCGCCGATACCCGATGCCGGCAACCCTAAGGCCACAAAAATCCATCCCCAGGGCCATCTGTCTCCATCGTCATCATGATTGCTAATCATGTTACTTCCAATTGGCGTCTGGCTCGGATCCGGAAGAGGACTTTGGGTCGGAGGCGGCGTTAAGGTCTGTGCAGGTGTCAACGAAGGAGTCGGAGTCGGAGTTGCAGTTGGACTCGGAGTTGCAGTTGGACTCGGTGTCGGCGTCGGAGTCGGCGTGGATGTCGGAGTCGGAGGAACAGGCGTGGGAGGTGCGGGTGTTGCGGGTATCTGTCGACCCAGCGAAATGAAGAGGGTAACCGGCGAACTGACCGGAAATCGCGGCCCGGGGTTATGGTTATAGACAGTTCCTGCGGGACAGTTGCTCACACCCTCTACAGGAGTGGCTTCAGATAGTCCCTGACTTCGGATCCACGCCCGCACCCTTCCCGGATCCTCGCAGTCCTGGAAATTCGGCATGCGGCGCTGGGGCGGTTGAGAGCTCTGGGCATGGGTACAAAGCGGGAGATAGTTGCCAAAAAGCAATACGATCAAAATACTCGGGGCTCTGTCTGGAAATATGAATACTCGCCGAAGCCAGGGGACAACGTTTCGAAAGGTTGGGAAGAAGCGGGTTGACATAGCTTTTCCTTTCAGCGCCCCTTGCTCGATGGAAGTGAAAGAATGAACCGAACTATAACCCTCGCTTCGTCGGTGGTCAAGCATTTATTCGGGCCGCGTTTACCCGCTGCTCAAGACTCGTTCAACCTCGCGGCCCATGCGTCCGGTGACCATGTACCACATCATTTTGAAGTCACTGATAAATGACCACAGCGGATACTTGAAGCTCGCCGGTTTATTTTTCTCGATGACGAAATGGGCGAACCATGCGAACCCGTAACCGACGACGAAAAAGATCGGAAAGAAATACCAGCGCCCGGTGGCGACGAACCAAATGAGCAGCACGATCCCGAGCGACGTTCCGATGAAATGAAGCAAACGCGTCAGCGGCTTAGAATGCTCCTGCACGTAAAAATCCCAAAATGCGCTGTATGTTCGTATCATGTTCCCTCCGTCTCTGATAGTTCCACATATTAGGACGCTCAGTCCCTTATACCAAACGCACCCGGATGATGCTCCGCTTTGAGGTGATGAGTAAGCGGATTTGCGATTTGGGATTTGGGATTTGGGATTCAAAATTTGAAATTTGAAATTTGAAATTTGAAAGCGGAAATCTGAAATCCGAAATCCGAAATCCCAACTCGGAATGTTGCTTCAATAATTCACGCGGACGTACTCAGCCACCGACACGCCGATCATACTGCACACGATCTTTAGTACTGCGCCCAAGATTGAAAAGATCGGGACGGCTATCAATGCGGACGTAACCGCTCGGAATCCGCGCCTCATCAAGATGTGAACCCCGCCGGCCGCACCGCCGCTCATCAGCAAACTCACGAGCAGGGCGAGCAGGATATACGCACGTAATCCGTACATCGCATCCGACTCGCTAAACCCGTTCATTGCGAGCACTAGGAAAAAGAAGATCACGACGCCGCCCGCGATATTTATCGCGAGAGTGAGAGCGAATACTAGGATCTTTGCACCCATCTGTCAGCCGAATGCGATCCAGCCAGTGTTGATTACAAATAACGTGGGCCGAACTCTTGAGAAAAAATATGGCCTGTTTTGGTTCGAGTGTAAAAGCATTTAGAACATTTTCTCATCGACAGCGCGCAACATCACCTCGCCGTTGGCTGCAAGTATTTCGCCGCCGCAAGTTTTCCGATCTGCCGCCCCATCGCCGTACCGACTTCGGTTGACGTACGAAAATGCACGCCATCACAGATGCGGCCGTTCGAAACCTCTTGTATGAAATCCTCAATCTTCATCCACGTCCGTTTTGCGTTGTTTGCGGTCGGACTCAGTGTCGTGAGAACCGGCACGGGGCCGTTTCCGATCTCGGCCTCGAGAACGGTGCCGATCGCTGCGGACGAGATGCAGTGTGCGCAAGGATACTCAGGGTGCATGGGAGTGTTGATGAATGGCGTCCAGGAGGCATCGCGCTCAGTCGCATCGTTGCCATCGATATCGCCGTTGCGGATCGCGGTTATAGGCCTCCAGAAATTGTAATGATACTTAGCATCGAAGACGGCGATGATCGCGTCGTCGGCCGCCTGGGTTACTGCCATGAACAGACGCGCGTTTTGCGTCACTTCGCGTCCTGGCCGGTCCGCGATCGATCGGACTATTCCGTGATAGATCGCCGCACCCGTCGCTTCCCAAAAGCGAGCGACATCAGTTTGTTCGGCTGTTCGCGTCGAGTTAGTTTTCCGGCCGAGTGCCTTGCTTTCGTTATAATCGCGGGCCCAGGTCTCGCTTGTGAGTTTTGGCGGCGGGCCCGGACGAAACTGGCTGGCGCTTGTCATTAGCCATGGCTTTCGCGAAGGCCATTGCGAGACCAGCGGCACGGCCGTCGGAACATAGACGCCGGCGATCGTATACGGGCGATAAGTTTCAATCGTCGCGAAGCCGTCCTCGGTGCGTGTTGCGAGAATTGCGGCGGCCGCTTTTTCACCGATCGCGATACCGTCGGTTTTTGATTGGCCGTCGGTTTTTTCTTGGTGTCCTTGGCAGTCGCGGCGGG
>JBDTSA010000235.1:0-4498 GCA_039931335.1 Acidobacteriota bacterium | reverse complement strand
ATCGGGCCGAATTCAGTATCGACGCTGACGACTGCGCGATCGAGGCACTCGCGTTCCACCATGCGGACACGTAGCCCGAGTGTCGTCGTCTCGCGATAGACCAGTTCGCTCAGTTCGCCGCGCCGCTCGTCTTCGCAAAGAACTGAAAGCATGACGGCCGGCCGGTTCTTCTTCATCTGGATCGGCGTGAACCAGCAGTCGAGAGCTCCGCGCTCAAACGCCCGCTCCATTACAAACCCGAGGACCTGCGGCGAGAGATCGTCGATGTTTGTTTCGAGCAGAACGAGTCGATCAGTGATCTTGCGCGTCTTAGCCGCTTCAGTCTCGCCGACGATCATCCTCAATACATTCGGGAAATTATCATACTCGCGCGTCCCCGCGCCGTAGCCGACCCGATCGCTAGTCATCTCCGAGCCGCCGCCGAATTCCGTGCACACAGTCGTGATGATCGCAACTCCGGTCGGCGTCGCAAGCTCGCCCTGAATCTCTGTCGAATAGAACGGAACGCCGTTCAAGAGTTCAATCACTGCGGGTGGTGGCACCGGAAACTTTCCGTGCGCGATATCAATGAACCCGCTGCCGACATGTATCTTCGAGCACACGAAGCGCTCGCTCCCGAGCATTTCGAAGCCAATGCATGCGCCGACGATATCGAGGATCGAATCCATTGCTCCAACCTCGTGGAAATGGATTTTCGACACATCGACCCCGTGAACCTTTGCCTCGGCTTCGGCAAGTCGTCCGAATATCGCTTTCGATCTCTGTTTCACCGCATCCGAAACATCCGACGCATCAATGATCGTTTCAATGTCGTGAAGATGCCGGTGAGTTTTTTCCTCGGGCACCCTGACGTTTGCATAAACTGACGATATCCCTGAGCGCCTTACATCTGAAAATTCGATATCGAACCCAACCGGTGCGACGGTCTGAAGCTGCTTGATCAGCTCTTCCCGGTCAACGCCCAGCGCGACGAGTCCGCCGAGAATCATGTTGCCGCTCACGCCGGCAAAGCAATCGAAGTAAAGGGTTCGCATGGAATTGAAAGTATAGCGTAAATGGTTTCGAGTTCACGAGGGCGATTGCGTTAGGCGAGTCGAAGATGCGCCAGATCGTTCGCCATTCTTTTGAACGCGGATCTGGCGGATTTGGCAGATTTCGGCGGATCTGGATAGAGAGAAAGGAAACGCTCTGCTTCCCGGAATCGCAAAAAATTACTGTCTAATCCGCCTGATCCGCCAAATCCGCGTTCAAAAAAAGGCTTACCGTCCTCAAAACTGAACCGAAATTAGAAACTCTGAACTTCAAACTGTATAATCCCTGTTCTATCAATAATTCATGACGCTTACTGAACTATACGAAGTTTTACGTGAACGGATCCGCTCAACCGCCTGCGGGGCTTTCGACATCGACCTTGATAATGTCGCATCGGAGATTCCACCAAAGACCGAACTGGGCGACGTGGCGTTTCCCATAGCCTTCGAACTTGCTAAGAAGATCAAACAGGAGACTGGCGAGAAGCGAAATCCGCGGGAGATCGCGGAAACGCTTAAGGCATCACTTGAAGAGTTTGATTTCGTCTCGCAAGTATCGGTCGCCGGAGCCGGCTACTTAAATGTTTACTTTAACCGGTCAATGTTTATTGCCGACCGGATATCGGCCGATCCCCTTCCCCAGCTTGAACGTTCCACTCGTGCGGACGCGGCAAAAGTGTGCGTCGAACATACGTCGATCAATCCCAACAAGGCCGCTCATATCGGGCACGTCCGTAATTCTGTACTCGGCGATACGTTTCAGCGGATCCTCAAGGCGAACGGCAACCGCGTCGAGGTGCAGAACTACATCGACAACACCGGTGTGCAGGTCGCCGATGTCGTCGTCGGATTCATTCACCTCGAAAACAAAACGCTGGACGACATCAAGAAGCTTGACTCCGAACTAGAGGCGGCCGGGAAGACATTCGATTACTACTGCTGGGACCTCTACACAAAAGTCGGGCTGGAGTATCAGACGAATGAGGAGCTGAAGAAAACACGCGCCGAGATCATGCACCTCGTCGAAGACGGAAACAACGACACGGCAGCGCTTGCCGATTATGTCGCGACGCGCAATGTCGAGTGCATCACGGACACAATGGAAAGGCTGTCTATCCGTTACGATCTGCTCCCGCGTGAATCGGAGATACTGCATCTTCACTTCTGGGACAAAGCGTTCGAGCAGATGAAGCAGCTTGGCGTCATCCGGCTCGAAACCGAAGGCAAGAATTCAGGCTGCTGGGTGATGCCCTTCGAATCCCATTCGGGTACCGACGAACACGATGCTGACAAAATTCTGGTCCGGTCGAATGGTACGGTTACCTACACCGGCAAAGACATTGCTTATCAAATGTGGAAGCTAGGCATTCTCGGAATGGACTTTTTCTACCGCCCGTTCCACACGTACGGCGATGGAAAAGAAGTTTGGATCACGACATCGGATAAGGCCGAGGATGTCAAAGCTCCTGAGTTTGGCCACGGCGAAACGATCTATAACGTGATCGATTCGCGACAGTCCTACACGCAGGAAGTAGTCAAAAAAGGCGTCGCCGCCGTTTTCCCGGAGAAAGGCGAACGCGCGAGCATACATCTCGCGTACGAGATGGTCGCACTCTCGCCGACCGCTGCCGCAGAATTAGGGTTCGTCTTGTCTGACGAAGACAAGACGCGCTCGTTTATCGAGATGAGCGGTCGAAAGGGACTTGGGGTCAAAGCTGATGATCTGATCGACCGTCTCGAAACAAATGCTCTGGCAGAAGTCGAATCGCGACATCCCGACGAGGGCAGCGATGAGAAGAAAGCGATCGCACATCAAATTGCGGTCGGTGCTCTGCGATACTTTCTCTTGAAGTTCACGCGTAACACGGTCATCGTATTTGATTTCAAGGAAGCTCTCTCGTTCGAAGGCGAGACCGGCTGCTTTTGTCAGTACTCGGCAGTTCGTGCGAATTCGATATTCCGAAAGCTCGGTGAAGGGGGCGAGAACATCGCGGATGCGACCGCACTCGCCGCGGATCCATCGAGGACCGCAGACGTTTTTGCGGGTGAAGGAGGCGACGAGATTTGGTCGATGTTGATTCTGGCTTCGCGTCTCGAGGAAACCGTGGCGCAGGCCGCGGCGCAGAATGAACCGGCGATCCTCGCAAAGTACGCATTTAACCTGGCCAAAGGATTCAATCTTTTCTATCACAACCATAAGATCCTGCCCGAGAAGGATCGGGTGAAGCGCGCTGTCTTGCTGTCAGTAGCGGACTCTGCTCGCCGGTCGTTGACGGCGACGCTTGATACCATGGGAATCGAAGTTCCGCCGAAGATGTGATTGACATCTGTCGAATGATTTTGCTACAAGTTGTTTGCATGAACTTTCAGGGAAGTTTCGCAGTTAACAGTTGGCGTGCCGAATTGGTTTGGCGCTGGCTGGCGCTGCGGTGTGCGACTTGAGAGGAAATTGATCGGTACGAGCCGATAAACAATTCCAGAGTTTTGAGTCTTTATAAACGCCGCCTTCGAATCGAAAGGCGGCGTTTTTTAATTTGTATGCACGAAGTCAAAATGTGGATGAACCCAGCAGGAGGCGAGCTAATTCCGGTGATCGACACCATGCCCGCCGATCTGCACACGCCACTCAGCGTGTACCTCCGACTGGCGGCTTCCAGCAAAAACTCTTTTTTGCTCGAGTCGGTCGAGGGCGGCGAGTCTCTCGGGCGCTATTCGTTCATTGGCGCAGATCCCGCGATGGTTCTGTATGGCAATGCGAACTCGGTCACAGTGCGCGGGCCCATCGATACGCCGATCGACGTGACGGTCGACCGCCCGATGTTTGAAATCCTCCGCTCCTATTTCTCGAATTGCTGCGTCGCGCGTTCAGGGGACCTTCCCCCTTTTATTGGAGGTGCGATCGGTTACCTCGGCTTCAATTGCTCCGGTTGGTTTGAAGAGTCAGTAGCGGGAGACGGCGACGAAGGCGGCGACGCGGAATTCATGTTCTTTCGCACGGTCGTCGCGTTCGATCATGCAAAGCAGATCATAAGCGTCATCACTCTTGTAAACGACGAAGAAGATCACGAATCCGCGAGAACTCGAAACTCCGAGATCCGCCGCAAACTTGAGACCGGCCCGATCCGTATGCCGAAATCTCGCGCAAGCAAAACGCCCGAAACCGTCAGGTCGAATTGGACGAAAGAAGAATTTGAGAACTCTGTCTGTTCCGTAAAGGAACTCATCAAAGCCGGCGAGTGCTATCAGGTGGTGCTTTCGCAGTGCTTCTCCCGCCGAACGGCGGCGGACCCGGTATCGATATATCGAGCGATGCGGTCGACGAATCCGTCTCCGTACATGTTTCTGCTCCAGATGCAGGACCGCTCGATCATCGGAGCCTCCCCCGAGATGCTAGTCAAATGTTCGGATCGCGATCTCGAATATCGTCCGATCGCCGGTACCCGGATGCGTGGTAAGACAACCGATGA
>JBDTSA010000234.1:0-4498 GCA_039931335.1 Acidobacteriota bacterium | reverse complement strand
CAGCGACAAGGCCCCGAATAGCCATTTAGTAAAATCGAGCCGCCTGATCGATGAGTTGTTCTCATCGCGCAGGAGAAGCTTCGGCTTTATGTTTCGAACCTGCAAAAGGGGCAGCGCGGAAAATAGCAGCGAGATCAACACACCGAGTGTGACGCCCTGGAGCACGGTTGAAGGATTGACCGCGTACGTCATCTTTTCCGGCAGAGCATCGACGAATCGCCAGCGGACGAACAGCAGCGCGAGTTGCGCCAGGGCAACGCCGAATAGGCTGCCGACGAAGCCGAGTGTCAAGATCTGGAGAAGATAGACCGTAATTATTCGTCCGCCGCTTGCACCAAGACATTTCAGAACAGCGACCGATTTTCTTTTCTGTTCGACAAATGCCCGAGCGACGTTCCAGACGCCGACCCCGCCGAGCACAAGGATCAACAGCCCGGTAAGCGAAAGATAATTCTCGGTTCGGGCAAATTGTTCGCCGAGATTTTCCTGCGTCTCGCGATACGACTGGACGGTCACGGTCGTTCCCTTCAAACTTTCGCGAAGCTGACGGACAAGCTCCGTAGGATTGTCCGTCGTGCGATACAGTATCCGCCGGCGCACGCGACTCGCGTTTCTCGTTATACCCGCGTCGTCGAACGCTTTCTTTTCAATGAAGACACGAGATCCGAGTCGAAAACCACTCGTGCCGCCCGGTTCCTGATCAAAAATTGCCCGGATCTGAAATTCGCCTTCGCCGATGCGGATCGTGTCGCCTACCTTCACATTCAGATCTTCGAGCAAGATCTTCGCGACAACCGCTCCATTGTTCGCGAGAAGTGAGAAATCGAAGGGCGTTCCGTCATCGAGCTCGAACGAACCGACAAGTGGGAACGGCGGCTCGATACCTTTTAGCTCGACAAGCTTTACATTTGCATCCGACGCATCCGAAGGGCGGGCCATTGATGAAGTGGTGATAGTTTCATTGCGGCCGTCGACGATCCCTGATTCGGCGATGGCAGTCTCGATCTTTGAGATCTCGGTGGGTGTGAAGTCGTTTGTCGAACTGATATCGACATCGGCGGTCATCAGCGCACGTGCATCCGTGCCGACGGCCCGTGTCAGATTTTGGATCAATGATCGGAGTGCAACGACCGAGCCAACACCAAGCGCGATGCATAAGAAGAAGAAGAGCAGTCTTCTCCACGATGAGCGGATCTCGCGCCGGGTTAGATTGAAAATAAATCTCATATCGATTTGCGACGCGGAGAGCGAGAGAAGCGGTGACGCGGCGCGTTGCGGTTAGGTGGTGCGATTAGGACTTCAAAATCCAAGCTCATTCACCGTGTCGCCGCGTCCCTCCTTCGCCGCGTCGCGGTTGAACACATCGCTGATCACGCGGCCGTCCTTCAATACAACCTGCCGCTGAGCCTCGGCCGCGAGGGCGTGATCATGCGTGACAAGGACAAGCGTTACGGCCCGCTCCTCATGAAGGCCCGTCATCAGCTCGAAAATATGTCGGCCATTTTTCGAATCGAGATTGCCCGTCGGCTCGTCGGCGAGAAGTATCTTCGGACGGTTTGCAAACGCACGGGCGATCGCGACGCGCTGCTGCTCGCCGCCTGACAGCTCGGCCGGATAATGATGCCCGCGATCAGTCAGGTCGACGTCGCGCAAAAGCTCGGCTGCACGATCTGCCGCATTGTCGACGCCCCGTATCTCCATCGGGATGAGGACGTTTTCGAACGCCGTGAGACTCGGGATGAGGTGAAACGACTGGAACACGAAACCGATCTTCGCACTCCGGATCTCCGCCAGGCCGTCCTCGCTCATGCTCGTGATGTCGTCACCATCGATCAGTATTTTCCCCGAGCTCGGAGCATCAAGACCGGCAATCAAACCCAGCAGAGTGGATTTGCCGCTGCCGGATGCTCCGGTCAAAGCGACGAATTGTCCTTCGGGAATATCAAGCGACACCTCCGCGAGGATCGTGAGATCCTCGGTACCGGAGCGAACGGTTTTTGTAACGGAATTAAGCTGGATCATAAAAAACGGTTAAGTGTGAAGAATGAACGGTCAATGATGAAAGAACCTTCGACCGGACTCTTTTATATTTCACAGCTCATACTTCATACCTCACACCTCAAAGAATCTGCATCCAAATCTTACTAAGCCGCGTAACATAATATTTACTGAGATGAAGAATATTATTCGAAACGTCGTACTTCTAAGTTTCACATTTCTAGTGGGTTTCGTCGCCGCGTGCAGTACGTCTGATCGGCCGGCAGAACTGGGACTCGCATCGAACAGGCCGCTGAAGACACCCGAGGCGACGGCGAATCGGCCGAAGATCGTTGCCTTCGGGGACAGCCTGACTGCCGGCTTTGGCCTCACCGAACGCGAGTCTTATCCATACCTTTTGCAGGAACAATTAAAGGCCGACGGATTTGATTATGAGGTCGTCAACGCGGGTGTCTCGGGCGAAACGAGCCTCGGCGGACTCGAGCGTGCGGACTGGGTACTCGAACAGGAGAACGTTCAGATCATCGTCCTCGAGCTCGGTGCAAATGATCTTCTGCGCGGTGTTCCGGTCGCAAAGATGAAAACGAATCTGGATCAAATCATCCGGAAGGCGCAGGCGAAGAATGTAAAGGTCCTTCTGTGCGGGATGCTCGCACCGCCGACGATGGGAGCTGATTATCAGCGCGATTATACGAACGCTTTTCCGGATCTCGCCGACGAGTACAAAGTTGCCTACGTACCGTTCCTTCTGGAAAATATTGCTTTGAAGAAGGATTTGAATCAGGCGGACGGGATCCACCCGAACGCCGAGGGAACGAAGATCATGACGGCGAATGTTTACAAGAAACTAAAGCCGATGTTGAAGAATCTATAAGCGAACAAGAGGAAGTTAGATGAAATATTTTTTGGTTTTTGCAGCGATCTGTTCGCTTGCATCTTTCAGTTATGCGCAGGCTCCGACGCCTTCACCTACTCCAGATGGTCAGTTAGGAACGTCAACCGGTGAGCCCGGATATTCGAATCTACCGACACCGACTCGGCCGGACATGAAGCTTTCAACCCAGCAAGACGGCTACAGTCCGCCTGATGCGGCGACCCGGCGCAAGCGCTTCATCAACAGCACGGTCGGACCATTCGCTTTCGGACGTATCGTTGCGACCGCGGGAATTTCGACCTGGAGCAATTCCCCCGAGGAGTGGGGAACGAAGTGGGAAGGCTTTGGCCGCCGCGCTGCATCGAATTTCGGTAAGAACGCGATCAAGCAGACGACGCAGTTCGGTCTCGACGAAGCGCTCAAGCTCGACAGTCATTTCTATCGCAGCACTAGTAAAAGCAAATCGGCCCGGATCCGTAACACGCTCATATCGCCGGTCACCGCTCGCACTCGTGAAGGCAAACGCGTCATCGGTATTCCGAATCTCGCGGGGACTTACGCCTCGAGCATCATCGCTTACGAAGCGTGGTATCCCGATCGCTACAATTGGAAAGACGGTGCTCGCAGCGGCACCATCTCGCTCGGTTTCAACGCGGCGTTCAATCTCATCAAGGAATTCGTTTGGAAGAAATAAGATTTACGCTCGTCCGCGTAAGTAGACCTAAACTGTGTAAGTTCGGTGCCAATCTCTCCAATCTCTGAAAGCTATTACCTCTGGCCACCCGCTTAGCCGAAATAACTTCCCAAGGTGACGAAAAAATTCGTTGCCTTTTCTTCAGCACAGGACTAGAATCCGTCTAACTCAAGCCATTTGCAGACCACTGTTCAACCACCGCGAGTCGGCGGGCGAAGACTTCGGACGAAAGTCTTTGAAAGAGATTTCGTTTTTCTTCCACATTTAGTCTTCGCGATTTACATATCCGGCGCGGTGGTTACTTCGAAAGTAGACTGCTGTGTTTTGACATCCGAGTCGAATTTTTGATTCGGCCAGGTAGTTTTTGTCGCGGTATAAATGAAGGCGACGATTCTGAAAAGAATACAGTTTCGAATGAACGATTGTAGGGACATCAGTTATCCATCCGGAAACGATCGTTGAAGAGGAACGATGCTAAGTGATGTCGCCCGCCGATAAAAACTCTATCGAATAGTGCCGCGGTTTACGATTTTATCCGCGACCCTGCAATAGCCCGCGGCTGGTCAGCGATGACCCGCCGCGCGAAGAGAATAGGAGAAGATATGAACAGACTAATTTACAGACGGCACAATTTGTTGATCGTCATGATCACTTTCGCAGGTTTTGTCCTTCCACTGACAGCAGAAGCTCAAAGACCGAGGGAAACGACGGGCGTGGATTTCTTTCTCAACGTGCGTGCGGGTACGTGCAACGTTATGAACCCGATGGTCGGCGTGGTCACCGGAGCGACGCCTGATACTGCTCTGGTTTACGGTTCCCCTCTCGCTGCTCCGAATAACCGCATGTGCGTACCGGTTACCGGCTCCGAAGGCCAACAGTTAACGCTCGGTGAATTTAAGGCGATAGAGGGCAGGGTGCGCGTGAAATGCGTA
>JBDTSA010000233.1:0-4498 GCA_039931335.1 Acidobacteriota bacterium | reverse complement strand
CAGAACCGGCATGTCGGAGCGACGTCAGAAGACACGCTCATCACCAGTTTTTACAACGATCAAGGGAATTCATTTCTAGGAAACTCCGCGGTTTTCACCGCCCGCGGCTTGTATAACCAGCCTTACGAAGGAGAACTTTTATGAAGAAGGTACGAGGCGATTCTGTGAATTCCACACCCGCGGACGAATCAGAAGGTGTAAGCCGAAGACGTTTTATCGGTACTATGGGAGCAGCCGTCGGCGCCCTCGGCGCCGCACCGCTGCTGGGGGGAAGCGCCGCGACCGCGGCACCGGCGATTGGGGGAGGCGCGAGCGGAGCACCCAGACGAATGAACGACTGTTTCGCATATCGACGAGACTCCGCGATCGCAAGCCGTGTGAACGTCGGCATTCAGTCGGGAAATGGAGATCTCGGGGCCTATTCGGACTTCAGCGGCATGTATAGCAAGGGTCTTCTGCACGACGCGTTGGGAATCCCTAATGCGGGTGCTGTGGCGAGCTTGGTGCGTGCCTTCCAGACGGGCAGCCAGTCGGATTTCGATAACATTATCGTCGGCATGCCGGGGGGCGGTGGCAACTCAAAACTAAACGGCCCGCAGGGAGCGTTGGCATTCGACCTTCAGGGTATCGATTCGCACGCGACCGTGATCCCGCCGGCACCAAACGTTGCGAGTGCCCAAACCGCGGCCGAGCAGGTCGAGCATTGCTGGGCCGCCCTGCTCCGGGACGTTCCGTTCTCAGAATACGGCTCGAACTCGATTGCCGCCCAAGCATGTGCCGACCTTAACAACACGTCATACGTCAGTGGCGGTGATAGCCAGTTCGGATCGGTGGTAACTGCGCAGAACCTGTTTCGAGGGAAGTTCACGGCAGGAGACGGTAACGTGAAAGGCCCGTATGTCTCGCAGTTCCTACTTCAGCCGATCGGCTACGGTGCCCTGGAAATTGACCAGCGCATCCGGACGTTTATGCCCGGCCAGGAGTTCATGACCTCAGTTGCGACCTACCAGAACATACAGAACGGGGGTTCCAGCGAAGGTGCCACGGTCTACGATCCGACGCTCCGATATCTTCGCAACGGACGTGACCTGGCGGCCTACACTCGGGTAGATGTTCTCTTCCAATCGTACTTTAACGCCGCGATGATACTCGGCGGAATTCGCGCGGCGGCGAACCCGGGGAATCCGTATGCCGCGTCGCAAACTCAGAAAGCGTTTGGTACGCTTGGCGGTCCAGATTCGGTCGGCACGCTTTGCGAAATGGCGACGCGCGCGCTCAAGGCGGCGTGGTATCACAAGTGGATAAAGGACTTGCGGCTGAGGCCGGAAGAGTATGGAGCTCTGGTTCACGCAAGAAAGACGGGTATGAGCCCGATGCCGCAGGCCGCGGCGGCACTGCATTCGGATGCGCTCAATTCTGCGGTCAATCCGCTGCTTTTCAGTAGCTATGGCACATACCTGCTGCCGCAGCCGTTCCCTGAGGGTTCACCAACGCATCCATGCTATCCAACCGGTCACGGGACGGTGGGCGGAGCGTGCATCACAGCCCTCAAGTTCTTTATAAACGGATCGCAGAAGCTTCGTCCGCTTCTCAGTGCGGCGGGACGCGATCTCTACGAGTCGAGTACAGACGGCCTCTCGTTGAATACTTACTCGGGATCGGATGCCGAATCCATTGACATCAACGGCGAGCTAAACAAACTTGCGTGGAACATTTCTGTCGGACATGGCATCCATGCGGGTATTCACTTCCGCAGCTCGACTTACTGGTCGATCCTGCTCGGCGAGCAGGTTGCACTGGCGATCCTTCGCGACCGTGCAAAGTCATATAACGAACCATTCACCGTCAGTATTAAGAAGTTTGACGGAACGACGGCGACGATCTCGAATCAGTAGGCAGGAGGCAGAAGGCAGAAAGCGGAAAGCGAAAAACGTAAAGCAGAAAACTTATCGTATATAGAAGAATTCGGGCCTTGCGGTGCAAACCCACCACAAGGCCCCAATTGCGCCGATCGGAGGCGAGCTACTTTTTCAGAGCTTCCTTCAGATGAGCCTCCTAATCCGTCCGCGGCGATGATCCATCTGGAGAGCCTTGCCGGCATTCTGAGCGGCTGCGTGAAAAGAGAGGGTCGATAGTGCGAGGAACGCAAATACTACTGTGCGTAACATTGGTTTGGGATTTTGCCGCTAGTTCGGTGCGTGTAATACAATCTAAAGTTCTCGGAAGATAATGCCAAAACGCACAGATATCCGCAAGATTCTTATTGTCGGTTCAGGCCCAATTGTCATCGGGCAAGCTTGTGAATTTGATTATTCAGGAACTCAGGCTTGCCGGGCGCTGATGGCTGAGGGATTCGAAGTCGTCCTCGTCAATTCAAATCCCGCGACGATCATGACCGATCCGGAAATTGCGAATCGGACATATGTCGAGCCGCTGACCCTGGAAACCGCGACGGCGATCATCGAAAAAGAGCGGCCCGACGCGTTGCTTCCGACCGTCGGCGGCCAGACCGGTTTGAATCTTTCGGTGGAGCTTTACGAAAAGGGAATTCTCGACAAGTTCGGAGTTCAGCTGATCGGGGCAAACATCGATGCGATCAAGGTTGGCGAAGATCGCGAACTTTTCAAGAAGGCGATGGACGAGATCGGCATCCCCTCGCCGAAGGGCGGTTTCGCTCATACTTGGGAAGAGGCCCGGGCGATCGTCGAAGAGGTCGATTACCCTGCCATCGTCCGCCCGTCATTTACCCTCGGCGGCACTGGCGGCGGCACCGCATACAATCCCGAAGAGTTCGAAGAGATCGCGCGGAACGGGCTCGCGGCGTCCCCGGTTTCGCAGATCCTTATCGAGGAATCGATCCTTGGCTGGAAGGAGTATGAGCTCGAGGTGATGCGCGATCTGAATGACAACGTCGTGATCATCTGCTCGATCGAGAACTTCGATCCGATGGGCGTCCACACGGGTGATTCGATCACGGTAGCACCGGCCCAGACGCTGACCGATGTCGAGTATCAGCAGCTCCGTGACATGTCGATCGCGTGCATCCGGAAGGTCGGTGTCGAGACCGGCGGATCGAACATCCAGTTCGCGGTCAATCCGGAGAATGGAGACGTCCGGATCATCGAGATGAATCCGCGTGTCTCGCGTTCGTCAGCACTCGCTTCAAAAGCCACTGGATTTCCGATCGCAAAGATCGCTGCGAAACTTGCGGTCGGCTACACGCTCGACGAGATTCCGAACGACATCACGAAGAAAACGCCGGCGTCGTTCGAGCCAACTATCGACTACGTCGTTACAAAAATTCCAAAGTGGGCGTTTGAGAAGTTTCCCGGAGCCGAAGACGTTCTCGGCACGCAGATGAAATCGGTCGGTGAGGTCATGGCGATCGGAAGAACATTCAAGGAGAGTTTGTTCAAAGGATTGCGCTCGCTCGAAGCCGTGAAGCCTTTGCGGCTCGTTGATGTACCGCACGCAGAATTACAGCGCAAACTCGCGCGGCCGAACTCGCAAAGATTTTCTTACATCACTTACGCGCTTCAGAACGGCTACTCGATCGACGAGGTTCATCGCCTGACGAAGATCGATCCCTGGTTCCTCGATCAACTTTCGCAGGTTATGGAGTTTCAGGAGACGCTCGACGCGAAACCCCTCGCGGAGTATACCGATGACGAGATTCGAATTGCGAAGGAGTTCGGCTTGTCCGATCGGCGCCTCTCATTTCTGACGGGAGCGACTGAACTCGAGGTTCGCGAGGAGCGCAAGTCGCGCGGCATCGCACCGGTTTATAAACGCGTCGATACGTGCGGGGCCGAGTTCGAATCTTTCACTCCATATCTTTACTCGACGTATGAAGAGGAATCTGAGGCGGATCCGACCAGTCGCCGAAAGATCATGATTCTCGGTTCGGGACCGAATCGCATCGGACAGGGAATCGAATTCGACTATTGCTGCTGCCACGCGAGCTTCGCACTCCGTGACGCGGATTTCGAGACGATCATGGTGAACTGCAATCCGGAAACCGTTTCGACCGATTACGACACTTCCGACCGCCTTTACTTCGAGCCGCTCACCTTCGAAGACGTAATGAACATCGTCGAAGTGGAAAAGCCCGAGGGCGTGATCGTGCAGTTCGGCGGACAGACGCCTCTGAATCTCGCCGACAGGCTGCACGCGGCGGGCGTTCCGATCATCGGAACATCGCCGGACTCGATCGACCTTGCAGAGGATCGAAAACGATTCAGCGCGTTATTGAAAGATCTGAATATTCCGCAGCCTCCGAACGGCACGGCCGTCTCACCCGGGGAAGCAAAAGCGATCGCGGCCGAGATCGGTTACCCGGTCGTGGTGCGTCCGAGCTTCGTGCTCGGGGGACGCGCGATGGCGATCGTTTACGACGAACAGTCGCTCGATGAATACATGCGCTCGGCCGTCGATGCGTCGCCGGAGAAACCGATCCTCATCGATAAGTTTTTAGAACGGGCGGGCGAGATCGATGTCG
>JBDTSA010000232.1:0-4510 GCA_039931335.1 Acidobacteriota bacterium | reverse complement strand
ATTTTCGCGCACTCCTCCGTTGATCTTGCCGACGGTGATCACAACCGGGGCCTTCGTCAGCTCAGACTCGCGGGAGACGATCATCAGAAGTCCTGTGTAGATCTGTGTCGCGACGGCGATCGGATCGATTCCGAACCACGGCTGGGAGCCGTGAGTTTGCTTTCCTTTAACCTTGATCGAGAACCAATCGCTCGATGCCAACGCGGCTCCGGCTCTGTACTTGATCTTTCCGACCTCGGTCTGCGAGTTGATGTGGATGCCGAATATTACGTCGATCTTCGGGTTATCCATCACGCCTTCTTTGACCATCAGCGGAGCTCCGCCCTCTTCACCTGCCGGCGGACCTTCTTCGGCGGGCTGGAAGATAAACACGACCGTTCCCTTGATCTTATCTTTCATGCCGCTTAGTACCTCGGCCGTGCCCAACAGCATCGCGACATGTGTGTCGTGTCCGCACGCGTGCATGACGCCGACGTTTTGGCCGTTGAATTCGGCTGTCTCTTTCGACGCGAACGGCAGTGAATTCCTTTCCGTTACCGGTAGCGCGTCCATGTCCGCACGCAGACCGATGACCGGGCCTGGCTGAGCGCCTTTCAAGATCCCGACGACGCCCGTCCTCGCGATACCGGCCCGAACTTCGAGTCCGAGCTTACGCAGATGCTCTTCGACGAACTTCGCGGTTTTCGTTTCGCGATTCGACAGCTCCGGGTATTGGTGAATATGGCGCCGCCATTCGACGACCTGCGGAAGAATCTTTGCCGTTGCGGCATCGATCTCGCGACTCATGTCTGTGGCGAAGACAGGCAGAGACAAAGATATCAGGACACTGATCGTAAGCAGAATTCTTTTCATCAATTGTTCTCCAATGGGTATCGAGGTGTCCTAATTGTATTCGGCGGTGGAAATAAAGCAAGAAGCGCTGAGAAGATGTGATTCTTATTGCGAGGACAGTACGATCGAGGCCAGCTCAACGAGCTCCCGTCCGAGCGGCTTGCCGAGATTTTGCGAGACACTCGTATTGACCTGGATCGCGATCGCGAATTTACATAGGTTACGCCTTGCTTGACCGTGACACGCTTTGTCTCGGGGATGTCGTAAACCACACCCCATTTCGTCGGGTCGAGCGGAGAGCGGGTGTCGGATTTTGTCCGAGTGATTGGATGGTTAGGATAAGAACTGCAAATAGGATCGAATACTTCATAGTAATTCCTTGTAGTTGGTTAATTCGTATCGTATCTGGTGAGGACGCGGTGAACGGCCGCAGACACGAAGGAACACCGAACAGTAAAAAGGACGGGTCTTCTGCAAACACGTTAACGGGCCGGAAGATTAAGAGCCGGTTTGACCTCGCCGCGATGACATGTCGTGCAGTTCACTATCGGTGATTCGCTTTTGAGATTTTTGATGTTTCTCAGGAGTTCTTTGTTGATCGTTGTGACCATAGCCGACATATCGCGTGCCGTCTGCTTTGGAGTCTTGTCTTCGGCCTCCCATTTATCGGGAACATGGCAATGATTGCAATTGACGCCGAGCGATTTCGCAAACCCCATCTCCATCACCGCGAGCAGGCGTCCCGCCGGTGTGTTCTTCATCGTCTGGATGTTTTTGAAGACTGCCGGGGCAAGTTCGTTCTCTCTACCCTTTATCTGCTCCTTCAATTTCGCGATCGCTGCCGCCTGATCAAATGGCGCGGACGCAGCAACAGGCACAGGTGTCGCGGCTGGAGCAACTTGAGCGTCGACCCGTCGTATCGCGGCCGGTTTAGCCATAAAGAGCGCGGCCAGGAACACCGCCGCCGTACCCACGATAAATACTCGCGCGAGCTTTTGTTTTGAGATCGCCATCATTTGCCTCCTATTTTTTTTTTACGTAAGTGAAATCAAAAGTCGTTAACCAGGTCTTTCCATCGTCGGTTGAGCTTTCGCCGAGCTGGCGAACGTTTCCGCCCGGCAATTTTGAGAATGTCATTCGCGCTAAAGACTTGTTTCCGTTCGCCGTTGTGTCCGCCACAAGAACCATCTTTCCATCCTGCATTCCGCCAACGTACTGCGTCATGCTTCCTTGAGCGTCAACCCACGTCTGGTGCCATTTATTGTCGCGAGTATCGAAGAGATTAAAGCTTTTGCCCGAGGACACAGGTGTGTTCCAATTTTCAAAGATTATGCAGTCGCCGAGTATGAGCTGGATGCTGCTCGTCCCGACGGTAACGCCCTGCGCGTTTTGCGGCGCCCATTCACCGATCCAAAAATCGAATTGACGAAATTCCGGACGTGAGCGGCAAGGGTTCGCGACCGCGTCGAGCTTCTTCACGTACTCGAAAAATTTTGGCTCTGCTTTGACGGCAGCGAAATCTTTTTCGTCGTTCAACGATGCGGCCGAAATCCCGCCGAGCGCGATGCTTTTTTCGAAAACCTCATACATCTTGTCTTTGCTGCCGATCTTCGCGTAACAGCGAGCGAGGGCAAGAGCAAAGATCGCATTCGGCGAAATGGACATCGCCATCTCCAGCTGAGGCCGCGCCTCATTTATACGCTCAAGGTTCAAAAGTGAAACGCCGAGGCGGTAATGGGCCCCGGGATTCTTTTCTTCGGCTTTGACGATCTTTTCATAGCGAGCCGCGGACGCGGTCCAGTCCTGTTTTTGGTACGCGTCGTTCGCCGCAGTGCGCATCTCGGCTGTTACCGAACTCGCAGGCGGAGACTGGCCTAAAGCAGTACTGGCCCAGGCAGCTACGACTGCGAGAGCGATGATCCCATTCCTAATACGATTGTTCATAGTGAAATTCTACGGTCGCACGATCGCGCACAAACTAGCCGATCCTGCCTCGCGACCGAGCCCCAATGTTTCATTTCTTCTTGTAATAGGTCCGATCGACCGTCATCCAGTTTTCCGGATTCCAGAGATTAGCGTCGAGGGGCATGCCCGCCTGGATCTCGCTGTATTCCTCGCTCGTCGCCAGTTTGCCATCGACGAAAAACACGACCTCTGCTGACACCCAGCCCCCGCCTTTTACCTTCACGTATTTGTTGAATTGCGTTTCCTGGACGACCTTTTTATCTCGCCCGCCAAGCTGTAGCAGTCGCACGAAAAGCAGATCTTTTTTTGTAACCCAAAATTGTGGTGTGTTCAGGTCGCCCTTCTTTGCACCCACAACATAAGCTGGCTGACCCTGCCACGTGTCCTCGTGAAATACGGTCATGTCGAGGCTGAGCCCTTTGAGTTGGGCGATCGTCGTTTCCGGGGACTGGACGTAGGCGTCAAAACCGAGAACAAGAAGCGGATGAACGAACGAGCGGCTGTTCGCTAGTTTGCCATCGCGAAATGAATAGATCTTGCCGTCGGCGAACAGGATTCCCTCGTGCTTGTCGAGTGGCTCGAAGTCGATGCGCAATTTTCCGGGCGCACTTAGAGCCTCGTACCAAGTCTCGGACGAAGAAGTGCCGTCCGGCTTGTGAGTGATCGTCTTTTGGACGAAGGTGAGCGTCTTGTACCATTTGCTGCTGTACTTCTTGTGCATGGCGGCAATGAGCTCGTCGCCGGACTTGATATCCGCCGCAAAGCAGCCAAAGGTTAGGATCAGGATCAGCAGAGTTACTTTAAGAGGTCTCATAGATTTTCAGTTTCGATCAACTATTTTGTCGCTGCCTTGGACGGCAGAAATTCTTTCGGGATCGGGCTGCCAGGCCGCTCGTCGTCCCAGCTCGCAAACGCGATCCACCATCTCATCCCGTCCCAGTAGAGCTCGATGCTGTTCACGCCGCGGCCTTTTTCCGTTTTGTCATCGTTCGAGAATTCGTAAGTCGAGAAAACGTGGACGATATTGCCGGAGCGCTTTACAACGCGATTTATCTCACGCTCGTGGAATCCCTCCGTGACAAATGACTCGTTCGTCGCGTTCACGTACTGCTGGTGTGTCATGATCCCGGCCGAAATCTTGCCGTCACGTTCGTTCATGCCTACGTAGTTAACTCCCGGCATGTAAAGTGTCCGGTCGCGCCCCCATTGTCGCGGCTGTCCTTTCGGGCCCGAGATCGTTTCGTAAAAGGCTTTGACGATTCCGTCTATCGTCGAAACATCTTTTGGGTCAGCCGCGATCTTCGGAACCGCGACCGCTTTCAAATCGCGCTCGCATTGAAACTCGAGCGTCGATGCCGCGTTCGCGATCTTCCATCCCGTCTCGCTGCGGACAAGATTGAACGTGTTGGTCCCGCAGTGCGAAAGCTTATCGCCGAGGTGAAACG
The DNA here is from genome assembly GCA_039931335.1 of Acidobacteriota bacterium. Taxonomy (GTDB): domain Bacteria; phylum Acidobacteriota; class Blastocatellia; order Pyrinomonadales; family Pyrinomonadaceae; genus OLB17. The sequence goes on along the minus strand of JBDTSA010000232.1, from coordinate 269 downwards.
TGTAGCGGCCGGAAACTACGGCCAGATCGCCGGTCACCCGAGCCTCGGGTGATGGCATCTGCTCAATGTATTCCGCTCCCTTGTTCGCTGCGATCATCGTTGCAAACCCCGCGCCGGTCAGCACGCGTGTCTTTGACGGTCCTTTGCCGTCACGCGGTTTGTCGATGGCTATGAGCTGCCCGTCGGGCAAAAAAACAGTCTTGATCTGTTCGGCGTCTCTTGCCTTCATCGCGGCAAAAAGCTGGTTGACGACGGCGATGGCCGACTCT
>JBDTSA010000231.1:0-4514 GCA_039931335.1 Acidobacteriota bacterium | reverse complement strand
GTTCGTCCATCGTCCCTATAAACAGTCCCCGAAACGTCGAGCACCTCACCCGAAAACCCGGAAGGATTTATGTTGACCCGCATCGGCGCCCCAGGACGATAAAAGGGGCCGAGAATGTCCGTCGTTGTCGCCGCTCCAACTTGCAGGCGAGGACCGCCCGCCGCCAGACGTCGAAACAAACCAACACCAACAATGCCTGCTGCGCCTTCCTTTATAAATGTTCTTCGTTTCATTGGAAAAGGTCTATCCATGCACGACTCGTCGATTTTAGACGCTTCCGCGTTTCACAACGTTTGGGTAGACGGCCTTCATCTTCGATACGCTGCCAAGCTAGGTTCGAGTGCCGCGCGAGTGAAACCATCGCCCGCATTCATTCCCGGTGCCACCCATAGTTCTGGTCATATGTGAGGTGTTCAGGGCTGAACTGTCTTCGCGATCTGCCGAATCGCTCCTAGATGATACGCCGTGTGTGCGACCATTCCGATCGCCATGCCGGTCTTGTCTTCAGTCCACTCGTCAACTGAGGCAAGACATCGCAATAAATTCTCGTACGAGTTTCTAACTGTCTGTCGCAACGCGTCCCACTCCGCATCGTTGACAGTTTCGATCAGCCAACTGTCTTCCCAATTCACGCGCTCGGTCCGGCCGTTTATGAATTCGCACAACCGGTCGAGATAGAATTTCGCATGCTCGGTCTGAGCGGCGATCGTAGTACCCGTGAATTCTTTCGACGCCGCAGAAGCCGTCAAGCCTTCCAGCGTCGTGAAGAAACCGATGCCGCGATCGAGATATGCGCTCGGCTGTCCCTCGGGCGAGCCTTCAAAGCTTTCGCGAAGCAGATAAGCAACTGCCGCCGTGAACTGTTGTTTCGAGATGTGTCCGGTGTCGATAGCCATCTATGTTACTTTTAACCTCGTGTCCGATCCAGCCGCAGAATTTATCGATGAACTTGGCCGAAGCCTCTCGGCGAACGAATTTGTAAAGCTTACTTTGAGCAATTATAGAGGCACTGAACCGCATCTGCAAAAAGTTTCGGTCCGGATGATCGAAACGAAAAAGGGACGGAGACTCTTCTTCCAATACCGATATGAAACGCGCGACATCTCGAAGAACTACGATCCTGCCGAGGCGGTCCGGCGCATTCAGGATCTTGTCAGCTCGGGATTCCGCAGTGGACATCTCTTCACTGAATCAAAAGATCTCCAGTTAACGGTTGGCAAGAGAAGCTCTCGTATCGTGACCGGCAAGGCGACGATCAAAAAAGCCGCAGCAACCGGACATGATCGAGAGAAAAATTCACTTGTCGATGCGAGTGCGTTTTACCTGAAGGCACTTGGTATAACGACGGATAATGGTGAGGTCCGGGCCCAGCAGCAGAACAAGTGGCGGCAGATAAACAAATACGTCGAGATCCTCGGCTCGCTGTTCGACACGTCGTCGCTGAAAGACAGAACGGAGGTAAGCATCGTCGATATGGGTTCGGGCAAGGGCTACCTGACATTTGCGGCTTATGACTACTTCGCAAAAGTTCGCGGACTGGAAGTACGCATGACCGGCGTCGAAACGCGCAAAGAACTGGTCGAATTGTGTAATCAAATCTCCGAGGCGAATGGTTACGACGGACTGAAATTCGTCGACGGCACGATAGCCGACTTCGACGTCCGTGACGCGGATATTCTGATCGCCCTTCATGCGTGCGACACCGCGACGGACGATGCATTGTACAAAGGAATCGCCGCGAAAGCAGAGATAATAGTCGCGGCGCCGTGCTGTCACAAGGAACTGCGACGGCAGATCCGGCCTCCGGACCTTCTGAAAGACATTCTAAAACACGGAACAATGCTTGAGCGCGAAGCCGAGACGATAACTGACGGGCTGCGGGCGATGCTGCTCGAACGCAGCGGATACTCGACAAAGGTATTCGAGTTCGTGCCGATCGAACACACACCGAAGAACAATATAATCGTTGGGACCCGGAAGCCCGTGGACAATAGCGAAACCACGCGTTTACAAGGCCAGATCGACGCCATCAAGGCCATGTACGGCATCCGCGAGCAAAGGCTGGAAAACCTTCTTGCTTGACGTAACATCGAAGTGAGGCTTATCATCTGAGTTTGCCTTTATAGGCGGAATAAGGACAGTAAAGTCATGAAACAGGAAATACATCCGAACTATCAGGAAATCGACGTAACGTGTGCGTGCGGCCATTCATTCAAGACCCGTTCGACAATGGGCGAAGAGCTGCATATAGAAATTTGTTCCGAGTGCCACCCGTTCTTTACCGGCAAGCAGAAGCTCGTCGATACGGCGGGACGCGTCGATCGCTTTAACAAGCGCTACGCACGCGGCGCGGTCAAGGCTGAGGCTGAAGCTGAGGCCGGTTCGTAATACAGTGAAAGTGAGTTTGGTTACCGACCGATATTAGCTTAGAAAATTTGACGCCGACGCTTTTGGCGCCGCTCGATTGAGGTGTACCCGATACACCCGCGATAGGTGAAAAAAGAGTCGGCGTTAGTTCTTTGATCAATAAGGTGGACTGGATTTTCAACATTGATTGGCGGTCGATGTTCGTGCCGACCGAATCGATCCTCGAGGTAATAATCCGGGGAACGATAATGTACCTCGGGATGTACGCTCTATTGCGCGTATTCCGTCGACAGGCGGGCTCGGTAGGAATTGCCGACCTGCTCGTCATTGTGGTCATCGCCGACGCAGCTCAAAACGGCATGGCCGGCGAGTCGAAATCGATAACCGAGGCGCTGATACTGATAACCACGATCGTTCTTTGGGATTGGTTCTTTGATTGGCTTGGATTCAGCTCGCGGTTCTGGGGACGCATCTTGGAGCCTCAGCCGCTGCTGTTGATCGAGAACGGCAAGATCATCAGGAAGCATCTCGATCAGGAGTTGATCAGAGCGGAAGATCTGCTTTCGCAGCTTCGAGAGCAAGGGATCGATGAGATCAGTTCAGTTAGAAAATGTTTCCTTGAAAGCAACGGGCATTTCAGCGTTTTGACTGAGTTCAAGAATACGCCCGAACTGGGTGGCAACGGCGGCGATAAGAAAACCGTCAATAGGTCGTCATGAAAAACAAAAGCGCACGAAAACTTAGATTCCTTCACACGGTGTTCGCCATGGAGCGCGATCTGATCGTCGGCGGTCAGGCGGTAATGGAGGGCGTGATGATGCGAACCCCGTCGGCGTACGCGATCGCGTGCCGCAAGTCCGATGGTTCGATCGTAACTACCGCAGAGTCACTCCCGAAATGGAGCGACACTTACAAATGGCTGGCATGGCCAGTATTGCGCGGCGGTGCGACACTGGTCCAGTCGATGGGCCTCGGGATAAAGGCCCTCAACTTCTCAGCCCGCGTCTATGAAGACGACATCAAAGCCAAAGAAGAGTTGGCGAGTGAGAAGGTCGTCGAGATCGAAGAAGCTTTAGTTGAAGGAACGACGGACGAGAACTTTACGAAAGCTCCTGTCAAGATCGTTATGCCGGAGACTTCGAAAGCCAAACAGGCGGGCCAGTCGGCGAGTGCGGTTGGATCGATAATCTTCGCGCTAGGATTCAACATCCTGCTTTTCATCGTCGCACCGCTTCTGCTGACAAATATCGCCTTCATCGGACTTGGCTGGGCAGATGCTCCGGTGATCGCGGCAGATTCGAGTTGGTGGCAGACCGCGAAGGCTTATGGTTGGGAGATCAAGCCTCACTCGTGGATAGTCTTCAACCTGGCTGACGGGCTCGTCCGGATGTTTTTCTTCGTCGTGATGATTTTCTCGATGTCTTATCTGAAAGACATCCGCCGGGTATTCGAGTATCACGGAGCTGAGCACAAGACGGTCTTCACGTGGGAAAAAGGACTCGAATTGAATGTCGCGAACGCGACCGGACAGAGGCGTCAACATCCGAGATGCGGCACATCGTTCCTAATGGTCGTTATGCTCGTCGCGATCGTATTGTTTTCAGTTATAAAGTTCGACACGCTGTGGCTAAATCTTGTCGTTCGTATAGCGTTGATGCCGCTAGTCGCCGGACTGTCGTACGAAGTCATCCGGTACGCAGCGAAGAAGGAGTCGAGCGCGATATTTAAGTTCATGACGAAGCCCGGTCTTTGGCTGCAGAACATCACGACTCAGGAACCGGACGGCGAACAGCTCGAAGTCGCGATCAAGGCTCTCGATGAGTCATTAAAACTAGAGCCGGTGGTATAAATTTTATTGCCAGCGAGCACACAGAGAATCTATTTGTGCTTTTTGCTCTGTAACTCTGTGTCCTCTGTGTCTAGATCGCTTTTATGTTTGAGAAACTTGCACAAATCGAAAAAAGCTACGACGAACTGACCGAGCAGATCTCGCAACCCGAGTTCATGTCCGACATGTCGGTATACGCGAAGCTCATGAAGCAGCATCGCAGCCTCGGCGAGGTCGTCGAGAAGTATCGCGAAGTTAGGCGAATGCAGGAAGAGTTGGCTGGTGCAAAGGAGATGGCCGATGCGGCTGACGATGACGA
>JBDTSA010000230.1:0-4533 GCA_039931335.1 Acidobacteriota bacterium | reverse complement strand
ATTCACTGTTCGAGAATATAGGTGCGGGGAAGTTTGTCGACATCAGTAACTCCGCCGGAAATGCGCTCCTCGACAAACAAGTCTCACGCGGATTGGCGACCGCCGACTTCGACGGCGACGGCGATCTCGATTTCGTCGTCTCGAACAACGGGGGCACGGCCCAGATCGGTTTTAATGAAAGCGGCGAAAAAGGAAACTTCGCCGTGTTCTGGCTTGAGGGTGCGCGAAACAAAAGCGCGATCGGGGCGCGGCTCGTGGCAACTGTCGGTGGCCGCACTATCCAGCGGCAGATAATGGGGTCGCAGAGTTATCTCTCGATGAGCGATCTGCGAGTGCATTTCGGATTGGGAAAAGCGGAGCAGATCGACGAACTGACGATCTATTGGCCCGGAGGAAACAAGCAGGGTATTGCGAGCATTGATGCCGGCAAGTTTTATTTCATTCGGGAGGATGAATTGCCGATGGAGTTTGTACCCGGAACGTTTTAGGGCCGGTAGTCTATTTTTGAGCCGCGGATTTCCGCTGATAACGCGGATCTGAAAAAGATTACCGCACGAGTCAGAACCGGGAGCGGTAGCGACCGGGTTTCCCCGCGAGTGAGGAGCCCAAATGGCGATACATGAAACTCGACAAAGCTCCCTTCCGAAACAAGGAGGGGAGCTTTTAAGAACATGCGACGAATCTTCATATTGATCACATCCGTTCTGCTCGCTGCCTGCGGAACCACCGGTCCGAAAACCGAAACGCTCGCGTCAACCGATGCCGTTCGCGCGTTTTACCTTGGCCTCGCCGCGCTTCAGGTTGGCGACGATATTCGTGCGAAAAGCGAATTAACAAAAGCGACTGAGCTCGCGGCATCCGAACCGGCAGCTTGGGTCAACCTCGGCATTCTGCAGATCAGGCAGAAGGATCTCGATGCCGCGGGTCAAAGCCTCGAGCTGGCCCGGACACTCGCGGATAAGAACCCGAGAGTGTACGAAACCATCGCGTTGCTTGAAAGACAGCGGGGGAATTTCGAAGCGTCTCAAACAAATCTGCAAAAGGCGATCGAGCTGGACGCGAACAACGTAAAGGCGACGTATGCTCTCGCGAAAGAAAAAGAACGGCAGACAGACGACGCGGCGGCGCGCAGTTTGTACGAGCAGATCCTTCGCCTCAAACCCGACAATACGGAAGCAAAGCTTGAGGCGATGCGGCTCGCCGCAAAGCAGAACGATACCGAAGCTGTAAAAAGAATTGCGTCCGGCTTGTCGACGCAATTTCCGATTTCGGACTCAGCGATAAAGGCTCAGTTCGACGCTTTGAATGCCGCCGTGGCGAGCGGCGATATGCGTTCGACCCTCACCGAGACATCCTATTTGCGAAATGTGCTGCTTCGCGATCCGAGCTTCAGAGCGAGTATTGCAGAGGTTAGGTATTCGGAAACGACGATTGGCGAGCCTTTCACCAAGCCGCTTATTCTGCAGGTGCCGAGTTCTTTACCGGCTCCGGCCGACACCGGTCTCAGCTTTGAGCTTCAGCCGGCGGACTCGGTAAATGCGCGCTGGAGCAAGTTCGTTTATCTGAACGGCGATGAAGCTCCGGTTGTTGCCGCTGGAAACGAAAGCGAGACGCGCGTCGGCAAAGCGACGGTTCCTTTCGCGGTCGAAAGCGCCGAATGCATTGCCGCCATCGATTTCGATTACGACTTCAAAAACGACATCGCGTTTGCCGGTGCGAAAGGCTTCAAATTATTCAAGCAAAGCGACGGCGGCTTTTCCGACGTAACCGCGCAGACCAAACTTGCAACTGAGATCGTGAACTCGAGTTACTCGGGAGTTTGGGTTCTCGATGTGGAATCGGACGGCGACCTCGATCTAGTTGTTGGGCGGACAACGGGAGGGCCGATCGTTTTGCAGAACAACTCCGACGGTACGTTCTCAAGCATTACACCGTTCATTGGAATCGACGGTTTGCGTCAATTTGCGTCCGTGGATCTGGACGAAGACGGGGATGCCGACGTTCTCGGCGTGGATACGGACCATCGTCTTCATTATTTCGCCAACGAGCGCGGCGGACTCTTTCGGAGACGAGACTTTGCGAGTGGGGTATCGAGAGTTGTCGGCTTCGATGTCGGAGATGTAGACGGGAACGGCAAGCTCGAGCTTGTTGTAGTGCATGACGACGGGGCCGTGTGGAAGATCGCTGACAAGAATGGTGTCGAGTGGGATCTTGCTCCCCTCTTCCAAGACGATAGGATCGGGAAAACGACATCGCTTATCCTCAGCGACCTCGACAATAACGGGGTATCGGATATCGTTCTTACCGGAGAGCAGCGGTCTTCTCTATGGCTGCGCGATCCTCAGAAGAAGTACGTCGCGCTCGATCCGATAGATGCGAGACTTACCTCGATCGCTGATATCAACAATGACGGGCGGCTCGATCTTATAGGCGATGCCGGGATCTTTCTGAATCGGGGAACGAAAAATTACAACTGGCAAGCGGTTCGCCCGCGTGCGGCTAAAGCAACGGGCGATCAGCGCGTTAATTCGTTTGGTATTGGCGGAGAGCTGGAGCTCCGTTCGGGTTTGTCGCTACAAAAGCGACTAATCACCGAACCGGTTGCACATTTCGGTCTTGGCGAGAACGCCCCAGCGGATGTTCTTCGCGTCGTCTGGCAGAACGGATTTGTTCAAGCCGAGTTCGATATGAAACCAAATCAAACGATCGCGGCCGAGCAGCGTTTGAAAGGTTCGTGTCCGCATCTGTTCGCGTTCGATGGAGAAAAATTCAAACTTGTAAAAGATGCGCCGCCCTGGAGCCCGGCGCTCGGACTGAAGATAAACGCGCAAGATACGTTCGGCGTCATCGAGACCGAAGAGTGGTTCAAGGTGCCCGGCGAGGCGCTGAAACCGACGAAAGAGAATTTCTACGAATTGCGGATCACTGGAGAGTATTGGGAGAGCTACTACATCGATCAATATTCGCTACTCGTCGTCGATCATCCCGAGAATACCGAAGTGTTCACTGACGAGCGGTTTTCGGTTCCGCCGCCACCGCTCGAAGTTTTTACTACCGGCCCAACGCGCGAATTTGTATCGGCAAAGAACGACAAGGGCGATGACGTCTCGGCCATCGTCAAGAAGCTCGACGAGAAATATCTCGATGGCTTCGAGCGCGGGACGTTCCAAGGAGTGGCAGCCGACCATTTTGTCGAGCTTGAATTGTCGCCTGATGCGCCGGCGGATAAAAGGATCGCGATCGTCGCCGACGGCTGGATGCATCCGACCGACGCATCGATCAATGTCCAGCTTGGCCAGAGCGGCAAGGAGAAGCCGCGAAGCTTAAGTCTCGAGGTTCGCGACGCGAGCGGCGCCTGGAAAGTCGCAAAAGAAAATCTCGGATTTCCGGCGGGAAAGATGAAGACGCTTCTGTTCGAGCTGCCCATCGGCGCTAGCGCAGCGCGGCTTCGGACGAACATGGAAGTTTTCTGGGACAAGCTTGCTTGGGCCGTTTACGACAGTGGCGAGCAGAGCAAAACGAAGAGGCTCGAATTGACCGCTTCGGAACTCCGCCATCGCGGATTCTCAGTTATTGAAAAGGCGGATGACTCATCGCCCGAAAAACCGGATTACGATCGGCTCCTGACGACCGGTCAGCGCTGGCGCGACATGGAAGGCTACTTCACGCGATTTGGTGACGTGCTTGAGCTGCTGACGCGAACGGACGACCGGTACGTTCTGATGAACGCCGGTGACGAGCTTGTGTTGAAGTTCGAAGCTCTGCCCGAGCCGGCCGCCGGCTACAAGCGCGACTTTGTCCTGATCGGGAATGGCTGGATCAAGGACGGCGATCTTAACTCAGTGTTCTCGAAAACTCTGATCCCGCTGCCGACACACGCGTCCAACGATTATTCAAAGCCGCCGACAATCTTGGAGAATGATCCCGTTTACCAGGAAAACAAAGCGGATTGGCTCAACTTTCACACGCGATATGTCTCGCCCGATGGATTTCGAAACGCGTTGCGGTGAAGTGACCAGCGTTACGAGAATGATTCTTTGGCAGGCGGCCTTCGTCGATAGATGAAGCTTCGCGTTGCCACGCCGTTCACGGCGTGGTTTAGAATATCGATAGAATCTTCAGCCCGTTTCAACGGGCTTTTCAGAGAAGGGCGTTGAAACGCCCTAGGGCTGATTTATTGACACTGACCACGCCGTGAACGGCGTGGCTATGCTAAGAATGAGATCTCCTTTAAGAATAGTCCTCGCCATCTTGCTCACCGCGCTCCTCGCGACTCCATTCGCGATACAAAAGTTCTATCATGCGGACGAACCGATGAGGGCCGATACACGCTCCGCAATCAGCCGCTACGGTTTTTATTTCGAAGAGGTCGCACGCAAAAGCGGCGTCGATTTTGTTCACACGGCGCCGGTGCTCGACGCAAAGCTCGAACACATCATGCCGCAGATCGCGTCGATGGGCGCGGGCGTTGCGATCTCGGACTTCAACCGTGACGGCTGGCCGGACATATACGCGACGAATAGCGGCGAAGAC
>JBDTSA010000229.1:0-4533 GCA_039931335.1 Acidobacteriota bacterium | reverse complement strand
ATCGCTGCGCGAAAGTCCGACACGCTGCGAAAGTCCATATGCTTCGACGGCGTACGCAATCGCAAAGTTCACGATCTTCGCGACCCGACGTTTTTCTTTGAGCTCCTTGTCAGTTTGCGCTCCGAAGACAAGCCGCGCCGTTTTTGCATGAATGTCTTCGCCGGTCTGATACGCCTCGAGCATAACCGGGTCGCGCGTGATGTGCGCGAGGATCCGCAATTCGAGCTGCGAGTAATCGGCGGACAGGATCTTGTTTCCTTTCTCGGGAACAAACGCCTGGCGTATCCGCTGTCCGAGCTCGGTCCGGATCGGGATGTTTTGCAGATTTGGATCGGTCGAGCTTAGGCGGCCGGTCGCGGCGACGGTCTGATTCAGGCACCCGTGAATGCGCCCGTCCGGCGAGATCATCCTCGGCAATGCGTCGGCATAGGTCGCCTTTAGTTTGTCGATCTCGCGGTAGTCGATGATGAGCTGAGCGATTTCATATGTGTGAGCAAGTTCGTCGAGAACATCGCGACTCGTCGATACCTGTCCCGTCGCCGTCTTGCGGCCCGTCGAGATATTGAGTTCGTCGAATACCTCGCCGACCTGCTTCGGCGAGCCGATGTTGAACTCGCGCCCGGCTAATTTATAAATCGCTTCCTTCAGCCGTTCCAGCTCTTTCGACATGAAATCTGAAAACGCCTTCAGATTGTCGCCGTCGACTTTCATTCCCGCCATTTCGATGTCCGCAAGAACCGGTTCGATAGGGAGCTCGATCTCCTCGTACACCTTTGTCAGCTCGGCATCCGCGATCTTCGCGCGCAAGAGCGGTGCGAGTTGCATGACCCAATCCGCACGTTCGGTCGTCCGAAACGCCGCTTCTGGAAAATCCTCGGGAACCTCCGTCGCCGGTTCTGCTTCGAGATGCACCTGAGCAAGATATTGGATCGAATAATTCGACCGCGTCGAATCAAGCAAGTACGCGGCGATCATCGGATCATCTTTGACCGCGGTCGGCTCGATACCGAGCGTCGCGAGGACGCCAAAGTTTCGCTTGTGATCGTACGCCGATTTTTCGAGAAAACCGTTCGACAAAATATCCCGTAACGGGGCGACTGCCGAGTCCTTTCCTTCATTGAAATTCTCGAGGTCGATGTAACTTGAGACGCCGGGCGCGATGGCGATCGCGATCCCGCGCGGCGGGACCTTGTGAAAACAGCTCATCCGTTCATCAGCGTTCGAATCATCGACCTCGAAACTCCACTGCTCGGTCTCCCAAAGCTTTCGGACAAGCTGGTCGAGGCCATCGCGATCGTCGATCAAAGAATATTTTCGTTCGGCGGCGGCAGGTTTTGGTCCGTCGGGGGATTCGAACAAGGTCGCCGCGTCAGAGAATTCCCGGATCAGCGAGTTGAACTCCAGCTCGCGGAAGAGCGCATACGCTGCTTCGCGATCGGGTTCGCGGGCCTTCACTTGATCGAGATCGAGCTCGATCGAAACTTCGCAGTGGATCGTCGCAAGCTCGAGCGATTGCCGAATGATGTCCTGATTGTTCTGCAGGCTTTCTCGATACGTTTTGTGCGTAACCTTGTCGGCATTCTCCATCGCCCCGATCGCAGAACCGAATTCCAGTACGAGCTTTAGCGCTCCTTTCTCGCCGATCCCAGGAGCGCCGGGGATGTTATCGATCGAATCACCCATCAGGCCAAGAAGATCGATTATCTTGTCCGGAGGCACGCCGAATTTATTTTCGACCCACGCTTCGTCGCACCACTCGATCGGAGGAACTGCGACCTTGCGTTTCACGCTTTGCGAATTCTGCCGCATCGCGATAATGTGCGGATCCTTGACCAACTGGCAAAGATCCTTGTCATTCGACACGATCACCGCCTGCATATTTTTTTCCGCGACCTTTTTGGCGAGCGTGCCGATGACATCGTCGGCTTCGTACTTGTCCGCCTGCAGGATCGGGATATTGAACGCCTCACAGACGCGAAGAATGTAGGGGATCTGGTCGGCGAGATCGCTCGGCATGTCCTGCCGATTCGCCTTGTAGGCCGCAAACGATTCGTGGCGGAAGGTTTCCTTTTCGGATTCGAAAATGGCGGCGATGTAATCCGGCTTCTCGTCCTTCAAAAGCTTTCGCAGCATGTTCGTAAAAACAAACACAGCCTGGGTAACTTGTCCTTTGCTGTTGCGAAGAGGATCCTGACGCGCACCCATCGGAGCAAAAAACGCCCGGTAGATGTGCGACATCGAATCAATCAGAAATACGCGTTTCATTATTTAGATTCTGATGATAGAGGGCGCTCGCTCAGATATCAATCAGATCTGTCCTCGGGCTTGCCCCAGCTTCTGAAACCAGGTGCAAATCGAGTCAACTCACCGCTCTCTGCATTGCTGTTTTCGATGCAACGGCAAATTGTTTTTGCTTGTAACGACTGTAAGGATATCCGAGCTCCACGAGAAGATGGCCCGGCCGCGAGAAAGCGAGGATGTCATACCTAACCTCGCCGGAGTCCCTATCGAACTCGACCCTGAATCGCTCCTCGCCGATCTCCGCGTGCTCAGTCAACGTACCGTATGCGAATCCGAACGTGTTCGGCTCGTCAATGACGTAAACGATGCGACATGAGTTCAGTGAATAGAAGCCGAGGTGATGGGCGAGTGGCGCAACGTCGCGGCCTTGTTCGATCGGAGTGTCAGGATAGAAAAGCTGCAAGCCCGGAACATCGAACATTTTCCACTCCCGAACCGCTTTCTTTGCGAGCTCAAAGACGTCGTCACCTTGACCGAGAATTGTCCGATTATGATCGATGTTATAGCGCGGCGGCGGCGATCCGCGAGTCGCCCCGACTTCATCATAGGAAAAGGAATCGACCTTACAAGTACTGAGGAATTCGTCGATCTGAGCTTTGGTCGGGCGCGTGAAGAAGAACATTTTACAAAGCTGAATTTATGGAAATCAGTCCGTTAGGCCAAGTTTGACAACAAAATTTTCAATCTATATCCTTACAATTTGCCCTGCGTTCGACACAAGACCGGTTCGTCTAGGGGTTAGGACACCGCCCTTTCACGGCGGCAACACGGGTTCAAATCCCGTACCGGTTACCATCTTTTCAAACGTTTTTCGCATCAGATCAAGGACGTCGATTCGCTTGCAACTCAAGCGAATTTTTTATTTTGCGAGTCATAAAATGCTGAAAACGATCATTTATTTGCTGGGCATCGCGGTTCTTATCGGCTCGCTGACATCGGTCCGTGCACAACGTGCGACGGACGTCGTGATGGTCCTGCCATTCGAGAACACGTCGGACAAGCCTGAATTCAACTGGGTTGGCGAGAGCTTTGCTCTTTCACTGTCTGAGCTGCTCAAGGTGCCGGCCCTGAATGTTATTTCGAACAGCGAGAGAAAGATCATTCAGCAGCGCCTGCGTATCCCGCTGACAAATCTGCCGAGTCTGGCAACTTCACTCAAACTCGCACGCGAGAGCGGAGCGACGCTTCTGATCTCGGGAAAGTACAATATCGTTCCTGCCCAGGGCGACACCGCCGCGACACTGAATCTGACCGCAAAGATCGTTCGAGTTAACGAGGGACGGTTTCTCAGCGAAGTCGTCGACGGCCGCCAGATCCAACGGGACATCATTTTGAATGACGCGCTCGGCAACTTGCAGACGATGCAGGGACAGGTCGCATATCAGATCCTTTACCAGCGCGACAAGGCCTTACCGTTTTCGCAAAACCAGCTGATCGAATCGGCGAACAAGGTCCCGGCACGAGCGTTCGAGGCGTACATCAAAGGATTGCTCACGCCCGCCGCAGAAGCACGCGAGAATTATTTCCGCAACGCACTCCGGCTTTATCAGGATGTAACTCCGGATGGCACTTTTGCAGACGCGGCGCTCGAGCTTGGCCATCTCTATTTCGGCCAGCGTAAATTTGCCGAAGCGGTCGATTCGTTCGAACGCGTGGTCAATGCGAATCAGCAGTGCAAGGAAAAAGCAAAAAACGAGAACAGGATCGGGCAGTGTAACGACGAAGGGTTTGCTGAAGGTTCGTTCTACATCGGCTTGATCAAATGGCAGCAGTCGAATTACGAGCAGGCCCTCGCCGTCCTCCGTCCGCTTGCCGAAGACCTCAAGCTGACGAGTGTCTACAATACCCTCGGCGCGATCGCCGTCCAGGCCGCTCGTGCCGAAAAGAAGAACGAAGGAAAGTCGGCGGCGCTATTAAAGGAAGGCCTCGATCTTTTGAAGAAAGCGGCCGAGTCTTCGCCGGAAGATCTGAATATCCGTTTCAATTATGCGATTGCCCTGTTCTTGCAAGAGGATTTTGTCGGGGCAGCGGCGCAGCTTCGTCCGATCATCGCCACCCGACCGACCGACGGCGAAGCTTATTATGTGCTCTCGAAAGCTCTCGTCCAACAGAACGATACGACGGGTGCCGCGGCGGTCGACAACCAGGCCCGTACATTTCTGACCGCCGGAAACCGCTATGCGAACCTAGAGAAGGAATGGCTGAAGTCAAAGACGATCGCCGATGTTCCGC
>JBDTSA010000228.1:0-4535 GCA_039931335.1 Acidobacteriota bacterium | reverse complement strand
AAAAGTGTGTGCACCCTTGATGACCGACAGGTTGTCGCGGATCTGTGTTCGCCAAAACGTCTCATCGACTCCGGGCTGCAGGAAGAACGGATTGCCGAAACGAAATGTTGTTCCGAAACCCATCGCAGTGTCCGCCGGAATGTTTGAGTCGATTGCAGCGCGCGGACGCTCTTCACGCGAATATGTGAAGTGTCCCTCGTTGACGATAGTCGGCGAAATCGTCGAGTACAGGTTGAAGTTGAAGACGTTTATCTTCGAAGGCCCCTCGGTCCCGTTGGCCGAAACGCCGTAGGTCGGTACATCAAACGTCTGATTTGTGTTCTTCGAGTAATCGAAGTTGTACGACGCGCTTAGCTTGTTGCTTTCATTCAGCTCAAAGTCGAGTTTTCCGAGGAACGCCGTATTCTGGATCTTTCGATCTATGGGCACGCCTTCTTCCTGGTTCCGAGTTGTTCGCATGAAATTCAGCAATGCACGCCGTTGACAATCCGGATTCGCGACAATCGCCGACTCGTTTGCACCGATCGTCGGGTTGGCGACGGCACACGCGGTTCCGCCGATCTGATCACTCAGATTTGCACGCGTCAGGCTCTCGCGGATACCTTCAAGAGCGAAGAAAAAGAAGGCTTTGTTTTTTACGATCGGGCCGCCGATCGAACCTCCGAACTGTTCGCGATGAAATCCCTCGAGCGGTTTGCCATCGGATGTGTCGGACGAAAGGGCCTCGTTCCGCAGGTTGAAGAAAACGCTGCCATGAACGTCGTTTGTCCCGGATTTTGTGATGACGTTGATGATACCGCCCGCCGTGCGTCCGTATTCAGCGCTCGCCCCGGTTGCGATCACTTGAAACTCCTTGACCGCCTCGAGTGCGATGTCGATCGCGGCACGCTGCCCGCCAGCCTGTTCGCCGAAGAAGCCGTTGTTGTAATCGCCGCCGTCAAGGCTGACGTTATTAAAGATCCCGCGTTGCCCGGCGAAGTTGATCTCGTCACCGTCGGGACCCTGCGTGATACTCACGCCGGGCGTCAAGGTCAAAAGGTCTTCGAATTTTCTACCGAGGATCGGCGTGTTGCTGATCGCGGCTTCGTTTATGGTCGTACTCGACTCGGTCCTCGCGGTGTCGATCGTCGGCGTCGATGTGATGGTCACTTCGCCCGCAACGCCAGAAACCTTCAACGTAATGTCTAGAGACAAAAGGCGACCGACGGTCAGCTCGACGTTCTCCTGGTTTAGCTTTGAGAATCCGGTTTTTGTGGCAGACACCACGTACCGTCCGGGTGGCATTGACAAGAGAACGAATCGCCCGTCGGAGTCGGTCGTGAATGTGCGGCTGAAGTTTGTGCCGACATTCCTCGCTTCGACGGTTGCTCCCGGGACGACGGCGCCCTGCTCATCCGAAACGGTTCCCTGGATCGTTCCCGATGTGATGTCCTGTGGAAATACGGCGACCGAGAATGAGAGCAGAAATACAAACAAAAATCCGATCTTGGAATACCATGCCATTCGGCTCGAAGGTTTACCTCTCAACATGTTTTGTTCTCCTTAATCTTAGGGCCTTAGAAACAGGGCAAGCGTTAACTTTGCCGCACGACTTTCGGGTGAGATTCTCGAAAGAAAAAAAAGATTGGCGTTGTTGGGTTCGGTGATCGTTTTCTTAAAGTGTCTAACATTCAGGCTACCAAACCCACGAACGCGTACTCTCCGAAAATCGACGTACAAATATGAAAGCTTGCGAATTATAATCACCGAAAGAAGATTAATTCAAACCGGATGGCCTTAATTTTTGATCATGCGGGCATAGTACGATTCGCGATGCAAGCTGTGATAACCTTCCTGAGGTCAGCTTTCTGCCAACCATTGTCGCGGATAAGGAATCTATGTTCTGGAAAATTGTGCTTGTCGTGGGTATTTTGGGAGTTCTTTTGGGATTCGCAGTGACCGGCGTTTCGGTTGCGTTGCCGCTTGTGACTGATGGCCGGACGAGCTGGGATGAGGCCGCATTCGGCATTATCCCTGGAGTGCTGTTCCTCGCATTCTCGTTCTTTATCTTTTTGATTGGACTTATATTCGTCATTAAGAATCGAAAAAAGAAAGTTCCGAACTCTATATCTGGGCAATTTGGAAAATAGACGTAGTGAAGCCATTCAAGATCAGAAATATCGACATCGATCCACCGCTCATCCTGTCCCCGATGGCCGGTGTGACGGATTACACTTTCCGCCGTTTGATAAAACGGCGGGGCGGTGTCGGCTTGGTCGTATCGGAATTCATTTCCGTCGAAGGGCTTACGCGGGGCAATCCAAAATCAAAGCGACAGATGCGTTTCGATGAAGAGGAGCGGCCGTACGCGGTTCAGATATTCGGCGGCCAGCCGGAACGCATGGTGTTGGGTGCCGAGATGGCCCAAGAAGTCGGGGCGGATATTCTCGATGTAAACTGCGGCTGCCCGGCTCCGAAGGTCGTAAAAAATGGCGGCGGTTCGGGCCTGCTGAAGGATCTGCCGAGACTGGAGACGATCCTTACGGAGATCAAGAAAGCAATCACCATTCCGCTAACCTTGAAGGTGCGCACAGGTTTTTCCGAATCGACGATCAACGTCGTCGATGTTGCGAAGATGGCGGAACAATGCGGCGTCGAGCATATTCAGGTTCACGGGCGCACGCGCGAGCAGGGCTACAAGGGTCTCGCAAATTGGGATCTCATCAAGCAAGTAAAACAAGCCGTCTCGATCCCGGTTTCGGGTAACGGCGATGTGACGACGATCGATTACGGACTGCAGCGCTGGCGCGAATCCGGGACCGATGGGATTCTCATAGGCCGCGGTGCGATGCAGAATCCTTGGATCTTTAGACAGCTTGCGGACGCGATCGCGGGACGCGAGATCTTTCAGCCGATGCTCGAGGAGAAGAAATCTGTGCTGCTCGAGTTTTTTGGAATGTGCCGCGAGGAGATGCCTGAGATCGTCGCACTCGGCAAGATGAAACAGCTCGCCGGACAGTTCACGAAGGGCTTGGTCGGCGGTGCGCAATTTCGGCAGACGCTCTATCATTCGCACTCGGCCGAGGAGATCCTGGACAACATAACGACATACTTCAACACTCTCGAGATCGGTCAACACTATGGTGACGGCCTGGTTGAGGCAGAGGAGCCGGCGATCGACTCTTGCGATGCGTTCACGGCGGGTGGCCATGCGATCAAAGCTCATGAGCGAGCCTCCATCTAAAAACCAATGAAATGTTTTGCGTTACTTATCATGGTCTTCGTTCTCGGGTCTGTGGCAGAGGCACAGAAGCCGCTTGTGATCAAGGGGGCGGTCGAAGCCGTAGAAGTGTCGCCAATAAAGGCGTCGCCGGCCTATGCGGAGCTGTTGCTAAGGAAAACCGAGCTTCAGTCGGACCTTGAATCTCTTGCGCTCGAATATACCGAGGAGTTTCCGAAGATCAAGGAGCTCCGTTTTGTGCTGGGAAAGGTAGATCGGGATATGGCCCGGCTCGGGAAGGTTAAGCCGGCCGATTCCGGCAAGCTCACGCTGGCGTTAGGGAAGCTAATGGTGCGGAGGGTCGAGCTCGAAGGGGATATGTGGAATCTGCAGCGGAGCTACAAAGACGAGCACCCCGAGGTGAAACGTGCGAAACGCAAAGTTGAGATCTATGATACGGCGATCGGTGAGATCCTAAATTAGAGGATCGCTCTCCAGGACTTTTTCTTCGAGCAGCCGGTAGAGATCGGCGGCTGAATTTTTTGAGACTTGCTTCGTCGCAGGGAGTTGCAAGACTTGAATCCTTGTCACGCGGTCTCGCCTTCGTATTTCAATAACGTCACCCGCCTTTATCTCTTTCGAGGACTTCGCCTCGGCTTCGTTCACCGTCACCAGGCCCTTATCGCAAAACTCCTGTGCAAGGCTTCGCCGGGGAATCAAACGGCTGGTTTTCAGAAATAGATCTAAACGCATGGCGAACGTCGTCAACTAAAAGTACAAAGGCGAGCGGGTGAAAATCACTCGCCCGCCTTCTCGAAATTGAACGCGTCTTATTTTGACTTCTTATTTGTGACCTTGCTTTCGGACTTGCTTGCGGGCTTGTTATCCGACTTGCCGGCCGGCTTTCCTTCCGATTTATCGCCCGGCTTAGCCTCTGTTTTTTCCTTTCGATCCTCTGCAAAAAGAATCGGCGACACCAGCGGTCTGTAGCTATCGCTGATCTTGATGTACGATTCGGCACGGAGCGAAGCAAGGAACTTCTTCGTCTCCGTCGGAGCTCGCTCGGCGACGATCGCGACGCGGACCGCATTCTCGTCAAAGTACGATTCGCCGGTCGCCTTCTCACGAGAATCTACCCGAAGAATAACGACGCCAACCTGATCAGCCGCGATAGGATCGGTGTAGCCGCCAAGCTTCACGTCTTTAAGAGCCGACGTTAGGAGCGGTGAAAGTTCCGCAGTACGGAGCTTTTCAGGTTTGCCGCCCTGCGTCACGATTCCCGGATCCGAGTTCTCTTTAGAAAGCTTTTCGAAATCGCCATTCGCCCGAAGTTGTG
>JBDTSA010000227.1:0-4536 GCA_039931335.1 Acidobacteriota bacterium | reverse complement strand
ACAAGATCATTTCGGTTTCGAATGCGAACGTCATGACGACTACGGAGTGCCTTGGTCTCAAGATGGTCACGGCTCTCGTTTCGAGACGCGCGACGCGAGAAGAAATTGAGCAGAGCGGTACGAGCATCGCTTCGGGCTATGCAAGAGAGTTCGATGTTACTGTAATGTTCTTTACCAGCCGCAAAGCCGCAATTAGGTTTGGTGACGGTGACTCGGAAATGGAACTGCCTCGCTTGCTGCGTTTCGTCCGAGGCCTTTATTCGCGAGGCAGTGCTGGATCCGTTGAACGAATAAAGTTTTTTCCTGCTGGCCTCACAGAGAGCGACCTTGACAATTTCGAGAGTGCCGGAGAAAACCAGATCATAAATAGATAATGTTAGATTATTCAGAACCGGTCGCACGGCTTATCGACGAATTCAAACGGCTGCCGGGCATCGGAAGTAAATCGGCGCAGCGGCTCGCGTTTTATATCCTGCGGCGGCCCGAAGCCGAGGTTGAGAACTTCATCAACTCGCTGCGTGAGGTAAAAGAGAAGATCATCTTTTGCTCCACGTGCAACAACCTCACAGACGTTGATCCGTGCATGTATTGCTCGAATCCGAAACGCGATCGCGGTGTCATTTGCGTGGTCGAAGAGCCGTACAATCTCGTCGCCGTTGAAAAAACCCGCTCCTTCAAAGGCCTCTATCATATTCTCCATGGCTCGCTTTCACCGATCCGTGGCGTCGGCCCCGATGAGTTGATGCTGCCGAATCTACTGCCGAGATTGTTACCCGAAAACAACGAAGGCGTCGAGGTACGCGAGATCATCGTCGCGACAAATCCGACGACCGAAGGCGAAGCGACGGCGAATTACATCGCCCGTCTGCTGAAGCCGCTCGGCGTGTTCGTGACGCGAATCGCGATGGGTATGCCGGTCGGATCCGATCTCGAATACGTCGATGAAGTAACGATGGATCGTGCGCTCGCGAATCGGCACGAGATATAGCCGCACAGGTCAGAACTGCGAGCGTTGGCGACCGGGGCTCTTGTCGGTAACCCGCATCGGGAGCGACTTCTTGTCGGAACCGGGAGCGGTAGCGACCGGGGATTTAAACTCAAGTATGTGGAACGACACCGACATCCCACTGGCGCTCCTGATTACTTTCCGTGCTTACGGGACTTGGCTTCACGGTGACGGACGTGGTTCGGTCGACCGACACAACAATACCTACGGTTCACCGCGGATTGCTCCCATAGAGCATTTGGAAAACATAAGTCGAGCACGGCTCAAGCATGCTCCCGTGAAACTCGAAGCTTCGCACCGACGCTCAATCGAAGCCGCCATTCGCGAAACCTGTGAGATACGAAATTGGTATTTGGCGGCTTTCAACATCCGAACGAATCATGTTCACATTGTGGCAACGGTTGGTGACAAACAACCTGATCTTGTTTTGACCGCATTCAAAGCTAACGCGACGAGGCACATGCGCGAGGATGGGCTCTGGCCGTTCGATCATAGTCCTTGGGCGGAGAAGGGCAGTAAGCGCAGGTTGTGGAACGAGCGGCATGTTACGGCCGCTGTGGACTACGTTCTTTTTGGGCAGGGTGATGACCTGCCGAAGTTTGACTAGATCCTAGGTGGCCGGAGTGAAAGCCCCCGGTCGCTACCGCTCCCGGTTCTGACTGCTGATGCCAGCTCCATTTAAACAACTCACTCTTGCCGATCTCATCCTCAACCGTCCCGGCACGATCACCTTCCGGATCATCCTCGCTCTCTTCGGTGTCGCACTCCGTTTCTTTTTTCGCCGCATCGAAACCGTCAACGCGGATGTCGTTCCGAAAGGCACGGGTGTGATCTTCGTTCTCAATCATCCCAACGGGCTGATCGATCCGGCGCTCGTTTTCGTTGCCCTGCCGCGAAAGATATCGTTCCTCGCCAAGTCTACGCTTTTTCGAATGCCGGTAATTTCGTTTCTGCTTGGAACCGTCGAAGCCCTGCCGCTCTACCGGAAGATCGACGCCGGCGAGGATGTTTCGAAGAATCAAATGACCTTTGAGCTTTGTCGTGAACTGATTGCACGCGGCGGCTCGATCGCTCTTTTTCCGGAAGGCGTTTCGCACAATTCTCCGAAACTGCTTCCGATGAAAACCGGAGCCGCGCGTATCGCGCTCGGGGCGGCGTCGGCCGGCGAATCTAAGATCGAGGTGAAGATCGTGCCCGTCGGACTTTTCTACACGAGCAAGACGACGTTTCGCAGCGAGGCCCTGTTGCATTTCGGCGAGCCATTCGTCGTCCCGGAAATTGAGCTGGATACCGACGGCCAATCGCCGCGCTCCGCCGTCCAAGAACTGACGTCAAAGATCGAAGAGGAGCTTCGAGAGGTAACGCTGAATGCCGAAAGCGACGCGGATCTGCACGTCGCGAAAATCGCCGAACAAGTATTTGCGACCTCCGCTGAGAATGAAAATCTTGGCGAAAAGCTCGACTTTCTCAAAAATTACATCGCGGAGAGCCGCGGCGAAAATTCATCCGCAACGGATCGAGATCTTGCCGAACGTCTGCGCGATTATAATTCGAGGCTCGATTCGTTCGGGATCGAACCGCAGCATCTTTCGCTTGCCGAGCTGACTCAGGGATTTGTCGTTTACCGTGCTCTTATTCAGACGTGGGTCCTCATCCTGCTCGCCCCGCTCGCGTTGTTTGGTGCGATCCTTCACGCACCCGCTTACCAGCTTTGCAAATTCGTCGCGTATCTTTACTCGCGCCACGGCGATGACGACATCGCATCGACGGTGAAAGTCCTCGCGGGCATGGTATTCGTACCGCTTACCTGGCTCATAGCGGCCGTCGTCCTGTATTTTCTTTCGGGCTGGCAACTCGCGCTCGCATCGATTCCGTTCTCGTTTTTATGCGGGTACATTGCGCTTTACTCGCTCGAAGAGCTCGAGGAGATGCGCGGATGGGCAAAAGCTATTTGGCTGTTTCTGGCGAAGAAGGAAAAGTTTTTGAGAATGTACGTCGAACGGCGGGAACTGCAGGATGCGCTGCGGGAGTTTGACTGATAATTGATAGTTGAAAATTGATAGTTGAAAATTAAACCGGGTCACCTAGCAGCCTCCATCGTCAACTATCAATTATCAATTATCAATTCCTAGAATCTGACCTTCTCTTCTTCCGCTTTCTCAGAAGCGCTCCGCGAATTCTTCCAATCCTCTTCGGTCTCGTAGAAATTGACATCGAAGCTCAGGAGGCTCTTTACCGGAATGCCGTTGAACTCATTTGGGGCGTCTTCGAATTTTGCGATAACACCGCAGCCGATAACTTCGGTACCGATATCTTTACAAAGATCGAAAGTTTCCTGGATCGCTCTTCCCGAACGAAGGATGTCGTCGACGATGATCGTAGGGTGCACCTCAGATTCGCTCATGTACTGCCGGAACTGGAGCTTGCATTCTTCCATCTCCGCCCAGTAGATCTGGTCCGCACTCAATGCTTCGCGGACGCCGAACGCTACCATGATCCCGCCCGGGCTCGGGCTAATGACCGAAACCTTCGGCAAATGGCTGGCGATCGATTTCTCCATCCGGAACAGCCGACTCAGGCCGACCGACAGAATACGAGCGTTGTCGTAATATCGAAACGCAAGCGGCATCTGAAAGTAATGCGAGGCGTGCTTTCCGTTAGGATAAATAAAGTGCCCTTTGCGATACGCACTCGTGTTCTGCAGTATGCTCATCACCGATTCCGGGGACGGTACCAAATCTATTGCTGAATCCATTTTAAGCTCCAAAGAATTCTCGAAAGTGAAGTTTATCTTAAACAGCGTGGTTCCGATTTTCAAATCGAGCTAATTACTTCACGTATCAATTTCTTCTGTGCACTGCTCATCTTCGTGGGCATTGCGTCTACGTCGAACCAGCCGAGTGCTAGGATCTCACGGCTCATTACCTCGGGCTCTCCTAACGCTTTAGCCGAAAAGATGATCTCGACGTGCTGGCTTAGCGTCCTGATCCGCACCATCGTCAGCGCGTCCAATTCGATACCGGTTTCCTCGCGCAACTCGCGTCTGATCGTTTCTTCAGGCTGTTCACCTACAGACATGAAACCGCCGGGGAGACCCCAGCCGGAAAAGGGCCGCAGCACATGATCCAGCAACAGCACTTTGCCTTGATCGTTGGTAACTACCGCGGCCGCCGAAGCGGTAAATTTGTTCTGCGTTACACGGATCAGTTTCAGCCTCAGCCAAGGCGGAAGCATTTTCCATACAAACCCGAGTCGCCTTATCATCAATACATCACCAGACCGACGCATCCGCGTTGGCTCATCCGCCGTTCTCGTAGGGACTTAGCGGCTTTGTTGGTTGGGCACCTGGAAAGTTTCTCGTGCCCGCACATGAACTCTCCCATAATCTCGGTGCCGATCACGCGGACACGCCACAGGGCTGTGCAGTTGTGTTCTGGCCGTCACAGGCGACATAGTTCGCTAACCGCTCCACAGATGGCATTCTTATACAACAATTCGGCATCAACGGCGGCCGGCCCATGCTAGGCGCC
>JBDTSA010000226.1:0-4556 GCA_039931335.1 Acidobacteriota bacterium | reverse complement strand
GATCAAGAAGCTGTCGAAGAAAGGATCGATGTGCTTGTCATAAAGCTCAGCCTGTTTTTCGAGGGTCTTTGCTTTTAAGACTTCATTTACCTTGCACCCCAAACGTCGGGCGAGCCAGTGGAAGAAACGCAGAAAATATCCGTTGCGCGAATGGTCATAAAGCCCGGCACCTCTGAAAAATGTGATCCGATCGCCGTGGAGAACGCCGCCGAGCAGCGTGTTCGATTCCCAAAACCTACGCGTGTCTTTGTCTAAATTGTTTGCGATGTACTTCTGATAATCTGTGCCAGTATTTTCACCCCGCCCTGCACCGAAGAACGCGAAAAAGTTTTCGTAAGTCGGTAGGTGCATCAGCGCGGCAAGTTTGAAATTCAGCAGGTAAATATGGTGACGATTAAGATCGACAGCCGTTACCGATTCAGGATCTTCCAGCAGATAATTGAGTGCGTTGCAGCCGCCGGACGAGATCGTCAGGATCCGCGAATCGCGGCCGAGCTGCAAGGCTTCTATATCTACTCGTGGATCCTCCCAGATCTGGTTATAGACGAATGCGTCGAACCAAACCGCGAATAGTGTCTGCAGGAATCCTTGTGTTGAGGAAATGCTTTCGTGGCGGATGGCGGCCTGGACTGTTTTCATTGGCGGACATTGACATCAGAGAATTCTGCCGCGGATCTACGCGGGTCCGACTTTCTCCTTTCAGATCTGCTTCATCCGCGTAGATCTGCGGCTAAGATTCTTTGTCATCACTCGTTCGCCATGACTTCAACCGGATCGATCGATGACGCACGAAGCGCCGGATAAAGAGCCCCGAACAGGCTGCCTCCGATCGCGATTGCGATCGCAGTAAGTACCCAGCCGGCGTTGAACTCAAACGCGAGCTCGAAGATCCTTCCAATACCGAATGAAGCGATCGCCGAAACCAGGAGTCCGAGCAATACGCCGAGCACGCCGATCATGAACGCTTCGCCCTCGATCGCTCGAATAATGAACCCTTTGGAAGCTCCAAGCGATTTCAAAATACCGATCTCTTTCCGACGTTCGGTGACGGTCGTGTACATCGAAAGCAGCACGAAGATCGTACTGACAAATGCGCCGAGGCCGACAAGAACGCGGAGAAAAGTATTGAGGGCAGGAACGCGCTCTTGTGCATCGATCACGAGATCGCGTGTCAGATTTATCTTGTTTCCGGGAAGGGCTTGATTAATTCTCGCGGCGACCGCATCGACATCCACTCCGTCTTGGAGCTTAACAAGAATGTAAGTGCACTTTCCAGGCACCTCGAGAATATCCTGCATTGCCGGCAAGGACATTTTTATCCGCGAGCCTGACGGCGGCGAAAAGACTCCGACGACCCTGTAATCGCGGCCGAACAACGCTGTGGTATCGCCGAGCTTGACCTTGTCATCGCGCATCTGCCGCTCATCGAGAACAACCTCGTCGTTCGATGTTGGAGCACGGCCCTCGACCAATCGCATTCCGTTCATCTCGGCAAACGGCGCCCAATCGACTCCGTCGATCTGTTTTAGTCCCCAGCGACCAGAAGTGTCGGGCGTGATATAGCGAATGACCGGAACCGTCGATCGGACGCCTTCGATCTCGCGAAGACGTAGAGCGTATGTCGTGCTGACCGACGCGTTCGAGCTCGTAAGCTCCATCGCTCCCGGGCGTGTGAATACGATCTCCGCTTTCCAATTTGAGGCACGCCGTGCCATGTCGTTTGTCATTCCACGGGCGAGGCCGGTGAAGAGGACGACAAGGATTACACCGAGTGCGACGCCGATCACGCTGATCAGAGTGCGAAAGGGCCGGACCTTGAGATTGGCAAAAACTAGCTCGAGCATGGGCAGTGGTCAGTGGTCAATCGTCAGCAAGAATCTCTTCAACAAAGTCGAAGTTCTTTGCTGCATCGATGTTGACGAACAGATCTTTGTTCCGTTCGAAATGTTCGTATATTTCATCGTAGGTCGCAAACAGACGGTCGGTGGAAGCTTCGCGCGTATTTGCACGAGCCGTCGCTAACGCATTCGCGATCTTTCGATCTCGCAACGCGGGATCGCTGACGATCTCACGGATCGCAGAAGCAAATTCCTCCGCGTCGGGTTCGACGAGCCACGCGTTATCGTTTGTGGCGTAAGACAAAATACCACCGGCATTCGGGGCGACTGTTGCGACGCCCGACGCCATCGCTTCGAGCGGTGCGATGCCGAACGGTTCTTTGGGATTCGGATGGACGAAGACGTCGGCATTCGCGTAGTAATCGGCGAGCGTTTCCTTGTCGAGGTGTCCGAGCAGCTTGATCCGTCCCGGCGCATATTTATCGCCTTGCGCCGCAAGCCAATCGGACTGTGGCCCCGCACCTGCGACGAGCAATCGAAAATCATTATTCGGGTCGGTCGAAAGGATCTTCATCAGCTCGATGAGCAACCCGATATTCTTTTCCGGCGAGATGCGGCCGGCGTACAGCAAAACCGTGGCTTCCGGCGGTGTTTGGATCCGCTCGCGCATTTCGCGTTTCACGTCATCGGACTTTCGAGCCGGTGAAAAAAGAACCGAATCGACGCCACGCGGGCAGACGAATATCCTTTCAGCCGAAGGCACGCGGGGCGCTTTGAAAAATCGCCAGCACCAGTTAAGAAAAGAATCGCTTCGGCTTTCGTTTTTCCCGGCAGCGAGCGACTCGTAAAATTCTTCGGCCGTGTACGACGAGTTCGCGATGTGATAATCGAAATTCGGGAGTGTGTAGTTTCCAATAACCCGCCGAGCAAACCATTGTCCTAAACTGCCTCGTGTCAGAAACGAACCGACGTTGTCATCCATCCGCTCGCACGAAAAATGAACGAGGATCGGACGCCCCAGCTTTTTGAAACTATTCGTCCTGATCATTACGCCGATCAGGCTAAGCGTGTATTTATCGGTCACTTCGATGAGGTCCGGTTTTTCGGCGAGCAGGATCTTGCGGATGATCGAATCCTTGACCATGTACTGCCACGGCATGATTATCCGGTAACGCTTATCGAATAGCGGAGAGTATTTTGCCGGTACGTAATAGATCTTCGCGAACTCGTTTACTTCTTCGACGGCCTCGGTTTCACCGGGTACGATCAGGCGTACGTGTCGCCCATGACGTCCGGCAGCTGCGAGCAGGTTGTTGTACGAAGTGCTGATTCCGCCGGAATTCTTGTGGTAGTAATTGGTGATGTGTACTGACTTCATCAGGGCGAGCCCGGTTACGATTCGCGATTGGCAAGATCGGGTGGCAGCGTATCACTTCCCGCAGCCGCTTTCTTTTTGCTTCGGTTCCAGAGCCAGATGAAGGGATAAAACATGAACTCGCCGACGATCTTCGGCAGCTTTCTCAGGTCCTGGCCAAGCGATTGTGCACGGGCGTCCTTCACAAGAAGAGCGTCACGACGCATCGCAAAAAGATTAAATATCGCGGAAATTATCGAGAACGCTATCGAGATAGTGATCGCTTTGCCTTTATTTACATCGCCGTTAAGCGTATGCAGAGTGAACTCGATCATATGGCTGAAGGCCGGCAACATGATCATCACACACAGTGTCGCGAGCCAGACCGGAGCGGCATTGTGAAATGCCTGAACAAGCGAACCACTCGCTCCTGAAACTATAAGCCTAAAGAAAAATTCGACCGACATCGCCCCGAGTGCGGCGCGCCAACCCTCTTTCAGGTGCGTGAAAAGATAAATCATGCTACGCAGAAGTCCGCTGAAAACCGCCGCTTTCCAATTCCAACGCCAGACAAGCATTTCGATCGGGTGGCGCACGAGATATCGGAACACATCTACTACCCGATGCGGGGCAGGGGAATTCTCAACCACTTCGCTAAAACCGCCGTGCTTTTCGATGGATTGCGCGGTTCCGCAAACTCCGCAAACAACTTCGACGGCGCCCGGTGTTACGGCAAGCTCCGCCTCACAGCCGGCACATTTGAGTATTTGATTTTCCGCCATACAGTAATCGGAACGAACTGCTCTCAAGCATGCGAGTCTGCTTGCATCTTATCTGCTTTTTGCCGCCGCCGTACATCCGCCAGATGATCCCTTGCCTCGCCGTAAGTTTCGTAGACAGTTTCGAATACGGAATCCCACGATCTTGTCATCGCAAAATCCAGCGACATCTTCTTCATTCTCGCTAGCTTTTCGGGATCGTCAATCAACTCGATCGAATATTTCACAAAGTCATCAAGGCCCTTTGCAACAAAACCCGTTTCACCTTTTCGAACGATAAATTTTGGCCCGCCTTGATCGGTCACGATGCAAGGAACGCCGGAGGCATTCGCCTCTTGAACGACATTCCCATAGGCGTCCGTGTCTGACGGAAAAATAAAGACGTCCATGTTGGCATAAGCCTCGGACAAAGCCTTGCCCTCGAGAAATCCGGGCAGTTCCGCCGTCTTCATGTTTGCCGCGAGAAAGCCACGCTCGTTGCCCTCGCCGACGATAAGAAAATGAAAGTTAGCTTTCCCGGCGGCGAGCAGGCGCTTTTCCAGTTCGGCGAGCAGCCTTACATTCTTCTCAGCACGCAGGCGGCCA
>JBDTSA010000225.1:0-4574 GCA_039931335.1 Acidobacteriota bacterium | reverse complement strand
AAGATAAAAGAACGGCTCTTGAACGAAAGGGCTCAGCTGGCCGAAAAGCTGAAAGGCAATGACTTGTCGATCGACGATGCCGAGACACCGGATCCGGTCGATCTCGCTGTCAGGAACTATTCGAAGAACGTAATGCTGGCGGTTTCGGAAAACGAAAGCAAGCAGCTTGCCCTTGTCGACGAAGCGCTGCTCCGCGTTGAAGATGAAGAATACGGATTCTGCCAGAATTGCGAAAAATCTATTAACCAAAAACGCCTCGCGGCGATTCCCTGGGCCCGCTATTGTTTGGATTGTCAGGAGCTCGTCGAAAAAGGTCTGCTCGACGACGAGTAATGCCAGGACATCTCCCCGACTCTATCCTTTCACTGATCTATCCCCAGGAATGTCGCGGATGCGGCGGCGAGGTCGAGTTCTCCGAAGACGGGGTAGCTTGCTCGGACTGCTGGAACGAGACGAAGCTTTTTAGTGGTAATGAAACGCTCTGCATGAAATGCGGGGCATTTTTGTTTGCAGGCGAATCTTCACGGACGGCGTCTTGCCGAAAGTGCGAGGAACATTTCTACGATCGAGCGTTTGCGGTGGGATTGTACGAGAAGGCACTGGCCGTTTCGATTCTCGAGCTCAAGAAGACCCCACATTTAGCTCGCAGGGTTAAGCGGCTGATTGTCGACACGATCGATCGGCTTCCCGATGCGACTGCCGACGTAGTGATCCCGATACCATTATCCGCCCGTCGTCTGCACGAAAGAGGGTTTAATCAGGCGGCGATCATCGGTAAGATCGTTGCCAAACACTCAGGCCTCGAAATCGACGAAGCGTCACTGATTCGTAAAGTGCACACGCCAATGCACCGCGCCGGGATGGACAAGAAAGCTCGTGCGATGACCGTCAAAAAGGCGTTTGAAGTCGTGCGGCCTAAAATCATTGCTAACAAGAGTGTGCTACTCGTCGATGATGTCCTCACATCCGGCGCGACTGCGTCGGGCTGCGCCGACATCCTAAAAAAGAGCGGTGCGGCGACCGTCAATGTACTGACGATCGCACGCACCGCATGATTCGAACCTAAATCGACTTTACGGCGCGTCGTAGCGCGGAATTGCCAAATCGCCTGTCGAACCGAACTGCGTAAATACATTCGATCCATTCAAGCTGCTGATCCGATACCACGTCCCGTTCGAAGGCCTGAACACCGCGATATCGTCCAGCCCATCGCCATCGTAATCTCCGACAACCGGCTGATCGCCGTTGGTTCCCCACTGAGTGATCGAGACAGCACCCGTTACGCTTCGGACGATGTACCACAGGCCGGTCGTGGGTCGAAATATCGCAACGTCGGTTCGACCGTCGCCATCGAAGTCGGCCTGCGTCGGAATGTCACCGGTGACGCCGAACTGATACGACCCAACCGATCCGTCGCTGCTATTTATCCGATACCAGACGCCCGTACTTCCCCGCCAAACGGCGATATCAGATTTTCCATCGCCGTCGTAATCTCCGACAACGGGTGTGTCGCCATTCAAACCGAACTGCAACTGATACGCCGAGCCCAAAAGCGTCGGAAGTACCCACCATGTACCGGACGACGGCCGATAAACGACGAGATCCGCCTTCGCGTCCCCATCATAATCCCCGGCCGCCGGAACATCCCCGTTAGTCCCGAACGGAACTACCACGACCGTGTTGTCGCTGCTTCTCTGGAAATACCAAACCCCGGTCGACGGACGAAAGACACCGATATCGCTAATGTTGTCGCCGTCGAAATCTTCCGATGTCGGGATGTCGCTGTCGACTCCAAATTGCTGTATGCGAAATGTTCCGTTCGAGCTGTGCGCGACGTACCAGACGCCCGTTGACGGACGGAAAACGGAAAGATCGGTTCGGAGGTCGCCATCGAAATCGGCGGTTGCCTTCGCACGAGTAATGCGGCTGATGCTCGTACCAAAACACGCGTAGAGTTCGTTGTTCTCATCCTGGCCGAACGAAATAATGTTGCCCGCGGGATCGAGCAGAACCTGAAACGGAAGCGATCCGCTATAGAGCATTATCTCCGCCGTGCAATAGTCGCTGAAAACATATCCGCCGGACGGAAGCGACCTTTGCGTTCCGCGATAGACGTACCCGCCCGTGATCGAGCAGCGGACGGATGGTGACGCACTGCTGTACTCGAAGACAGGTGGCGTGTAGGTCACGCCGGGCGGAGGCGTTGTACAAAGCATCGAGTCGTTACCTGTGCACGAAGTGCCTTCGAAGACCCGCCATCCGTAGTTAGTTCCCGGCGTGATCATGTCGACTTCCTCAACGGAAAACTGTCCGACGTCCGCGGCCCACAAGTTACCGTTCATTCGGTCAAACGACCAACGCCACGGGTTTCTCATACCGATCGTCCAGATCTCCTGACATGTGTTCCCTGCCGTCGTACTGCCGCCGTCGCATCGCGTCGTGTTCGCACCCTGAAACGGATTACCCGGTGGGATCACGTACGGAACCGGCGAGCCGTCCGCTACGTTCGGATCGATCCGAAGCATCTTCCCGAGAAGCTGCGTTCGATTCTGCGCACGGTTTCCGGGATCGTTCGACGATCCGCCATCGCCCATCCCGATGTAAAGAAAGTCCTGATCGGCAGGAGTCGAGCCGAATTCGACCATGCCGCCGTTGTGATTTGAGAACGGCTGCGGAATGATGAGCAAGATCCGCTCGGAGTTGATGTCGCCTTGATTCGGATTCCCCGTCACGGTCTTGTATTCGGCGATGACCGTAGCACCGTCCGCGGCTCGTGTGTAATTGACGTAGAACTTCCCGTTTGTATCGAACAGACGATGAACGGTCATCCCAAGCAATCCACGCTCGTCACCGAGCCCGCCGATGGCCGGTATCTTTGACGAAAGATTTATAAAGTCGGTTGGGGTTCGCGAACCCGGCTGCAGCAAACGGATGAGGCCGGTCTGCTGAACGATGAATGTCTTGCGTCCCGCTCCGAGGCCGTCATCTCGATACAGGATCGGCCGATCCAATCCGCTCATGAAAGGTTGCAGCCGCACCGTGTACGGAGCGGGCACGCCCTGGGCAAATCCGGTGAAAACAAGAAATGCGACGGCGAGAACAACAGCCGCCAAGTTACGAAGTATGATCATTTATCCCCCAAGTTTTTGAAAGTCACGCGGCGTTAGCCGGGAGCGTCACAGAAAAAGAAGCCGGAAATGGTAAGTTAAGCCGAAGAAACTCGGCAGTATCTTATTGCGGGCGTTTGTCTATCCATCGATGCAATGCGAAATGTGTGTGTTGAGGTCAGATAAATTGTATCGATTCAAGATTCAAAATTGCAATAGCTTTATAGCCGGTAGCGTACCTTCTTCCTTCTTAGCTCGGCATCCTGATTGTCCAGATTCTGCAGACGCATACTGACATCCGCCGTCAGTCCCATGTCCGAAACCTCTCCGCGACGAAGGTGAAAGTAACCGGCAGCGGCGATCATCGCCGCATTGTCAGTCGAGAGATGTTTCGACGGAAAATAGACGGGGATGCCTAGTTTCTTTCCAATCGCCTGACACGCCTCACGAAGGGCGGTGTTACTCGCGACGCCACCGGCGACAACCAATGTTTTGGCACCGAGTTGGGTGGCCTGACGCTCCGCAGTTTGCGTCAGTGCGTCGACGACCGATCGTTGGAAACTTGCGGCGAGATCTTTGATCTCCTGACCAGGTTCCTGAGCCCCGTTCACCGGCTCAATATTATTTTCGCGAAGATGTTTTGCGACGGCTGTCTTCAATCCACTAAAACTAAAATCCGGACGCCCGTCCGATATCTTGGCTCGCGTAAACTTGATCTTCGCCGCATCGCCATCACGTGCTATCTTTTCGATCACCGGTCCGCCGGGATATTCCAGCCCGAGCATCTTCGCAACTTTGTCGAAGGCTTCGCCAGCGGCGTCGTCCCTTGTTCGCGAGACGACCTTGTACAGACCGGGTTCGGGAACATAGAAAAGATTGGTGTGTCCACCCGAGACGACCAATGCGAGCGCCGGATATTCGACATCCGGGTGTTCAAATATAACGGAGAAGACGTGGCCCTCGATGTGATTGACGCCGATCAGCGGAACGCCGAGCCCGTACGCGAGGGCCTTCGCATAGCACACTCCCACCAGCAACGAACCGATAAGCCCGGGGCCCTGCGTGACAGCGATCGCATCGATATCTTTCAGCGCGACGCTGGCCTGCCTCAAAGCTTCGTCGACGATGGGCTGGATCTTCTCGAGATGCTCGCGCGACGCAAGCTCAGGCACGACACCGCCGAACGGCTTGTGCATCTCGATCTGCGAAGCAATGATCGACGAAACGATCTCGCGTCCATCTCGCACAACCGCGGCCGCAGTCTCATCACATGAGGTTTCGATTCCAAGTACAAGCACGGTTCTAATGTATGTCGCGCGTCCCATTCTCGCAAAACCGTACGAGGTCGATTCCTGGATCGCGTTTTCGGGCCGAAGGTTCTCCGGCTCCGTAGTAGCCAATTGTTGGTAGCACCGGCGGTGCGATCCGACCATAGCCAGACGTGAAAAGTCTTGGATTGCCTGCAAC
>JBDTSA010000224.1:0-4581 GCA_039931335.1 Acidobacteriota bacterium | reverse complement strand
GAATCGGCGGCTTAAGATCTTTCGAAGCGGGCGAGTCGGTGTCAGGCACTTCTTCGATCTGCGCATCCGCAGCAGACCGGAGCTCGGAAACGTTTGCGGATCTGATCTTATTGACGATCTCCTTCGAAGTATTGTCGATCGACGCGGCGAGGGTGCGGAATGCTTTGTCCTGATCATCCGCTTCGAAACTCTTCAGAAACCAGGACACAAGCCCGCCCGTCCGTCCACTGACAACGTAGTGCACGGAGAAAGCTTCGTAATAATCCCCCCGCGAAAACGATGACCGTCTTTGCGTTCCTGTGCGGACAATGACGAAGTAGTCGCAACCGATAACCGCCGCGGCCGCCTTTGCTTCGTCGAGGCCCATGTTGTAGACGTCGCCGATCTGGACCGTTCGAAAAGCGGTTTCGGATTGCGAGCGATCGAGGATTTTCAATTGATTAGGCAGGCTTTCACTCAATCGCTGCGAGTAATCAGCATCTTGGGCAGTTTTCTGAGGAGTTAGTATAGCCACTCGCTGCGCGACGACGTTTGCCGCCGGCAAAAGAAACAACGCGGCAAAAGCGACCAGCGATCGGGCACGTTTTGAAATGCACCAATCTGCCGTTTTAAATAGGTCATCGGTGATAAAGTTTCGCGACCTCATCCTTTAATTCGGCAGGGAAGCATACGCGATGCATGCTGTATTCCGCTTGAAGGCCCCGGACGGCGCTGCTGACCTCGGATATTTCGCGGATCTGAGGACTCGAGAAACCGTCCTCGACGTAGATAAGGTTCTTTGGATTCGAACGATCACTCGTATAAAAGTAGTGCGGTATATCACCCGGCTTGTCTTCGAAAAAGTAGTAGTCGGCATCGAATCCATGTGCCGCGACAAGCTCGCGGACATCGTTCGCAAATCGCATCCGCTGTTCTTCCGGCATGTCGAGATCGAATGCTTTGAACAAACGTCGATTGAGAAATCTTTTGGAAAGATCGGCGAGGGTTTCATCGCTCGATTTCTGCCACTGCTTTATGTAATAGAGAACATCCGTGTCATCGAGTTCGAGATGCTCTTTCAACCTTAACTTCTTGCCGCTTAGAATTCGCTCGAACGCGGTGCCGGGAGCGTGCCATACAGGTTTGTCTTCCTGGAACAGTTGAAGCGCACGCCGGAGAATCGCCTGCAAGATTATCTCGGCCGCACGCAGCGTTCGATGAAAGTAAACCTGACGAAACATGTAGTATCGAGCCTGCAGATAATCTTCGACCGCATAAAGACCGCGTGCCGACACGTACAGCTGATCGTCCGCTTCGTTTATCTCGATCGATTTTATGATCCACTCGAGATCGAAAATACCGTATTTCACCCCGGTCATCAGTGAATCGCGAAGCAGATAATCCATGCGGTCGGCGTCGAGCTGCGACGAGACAAGTTGCGCAAGAGCCATCGGCCGAAACGTGCCTCGAATAATGTCGGCGACCCGCGGTGCGAGGTCGCGGGAAAATGCGTCGAGCAGTTTTCCGACTTCAGTCTCATCACTCAAAACAGTTTCGATCGTGAAATCTTCGTGATGAAATCCGAGTATCGGTTCGAGGACATGCGAGAAGGCACCGTGACCGACATCGTGGAGCAACGCGGCCACGCGGACCGCAGTCTCGTCATCCGGTGAGATCGCATATTTGGTTTTGAGCTTTGCGATGATCCGAGTCGCGAGGTGAAACGTGCCGAGGCTGTGAGTGAATCGAGAATGCTCGGCGCTCTGGTAGGCGAAATGTGCAAGACCCAATTGGCGAATACGCCGAAGACGCTGAAACTCTGCCGAGTCGACAAGGCGTCCGATCAGCGCGCCTTCCGGCGAATCCGTCTTGAGACGGATTATGTTATGGACTGAATCACGGTAGATCCGCTCAGACGAAGGCATTCTTTGTGTGCTTCGCCTTTATGTCTGAGATTTCCTTCTTTACCTTGCCGGCGTCCTGGGCTTTGGGTGCGAGTTTGAGGTATGTTTCGAGCTCCTGAAGACCCTCTTTCTCCATATCCTTTTTCAGGTATATCCAACCAAGATATCGGTGAATAGCGGGTAGGCCTTTTCCACCATTCAAACTCTTTGCGGTCTCGAAAGCCTTCTGAGCGATATCGAGGTCCTGTTTCATCACGTAGATGACGCCGAGATAGTAGTGGGGCGTTACCGCCGTACGATCCAGGTAAGCTGCAGTGACCAATTCCGGCTCGGAAAGATCAAGCTTTTTCAGGCTCATGTAAGCCATGCCCAGGTTCAGATGAGCGTCAAAATCTGTGTCATCATACCGGATCGCTGTCTTACAAGATTCTACCGTCGCTTCAGGCCGGCCGTTCCGGAGCGCAAGTTTTCCGAGCTCAGTGTGAGCAGGGGCGAAGTTGGGTGATAGCTCAACGGCCTTCTGAAGTTCAGCCTCGGCCTGCGGATCTTTGTTTTCCTGAGCGAGATCTACTCCGCGCTTGAAATGATCAAGCGTGCTCTTGGGAATCGCGGACCATTTCGCATTGATGACTTCGTTTCGGAGGGTCACGCCGCGTTTGAACAGGAGATAGATCGGAACAGTCTGGACCTTCGGGATCGGGACAACGCGAACGGACTGGCCCTGGGCTTCCGTATCTATCGTCGTATATTCACGCACCTCTTCGAACTGCTCGGTCGCTTTGACGATCAGGGAGTAGTTTCCTGGTGCGAGATTGCGAAACGAATAGCTGCCGTCGCGATCGGTTTGTACTTTCAGCGTGGCAAAATTACTAATGCTCTGCAGCTCGACCTCGACTGGAGCATCCAGAGTTCTACCGCTAGGCAAATAGATCTTTCCACGAATCTCGTGGATGCCACCCGTGCCACTCTGGTTCGTGCGGCTTTGCGCGATGACGTCCGCACAGGCGAGCAGGACAAAAAAGGCTGAGAAAAACAGGACAGCACGGAACGAGGCGGAACGCATAAATCACAGCTCCTCTAGAAGTATTGAAGTGCTTCACAGTTTATCAGAAAACCGTGCTGGAAAAACAAAAAAAGTCGGGAGGAATTTCTCCTCCCGACTGTAAAAGGTTCCTAAATTACCAATCGGTAAATTAGAAGCTGAACTTCGCACCAAGACGGATCGCCGACGGGTACTGGAAGATCGTGCCCGATCCGAAGAACGGATTCAACACCGGAGCAACACCGGTGACACCGCTGTTGATCGATTTTGTCTGGTCAAGCGTTACTGCTCTCTGCGAGTTCGTAACGTTGAACCAGTCCGCCGTAAATTTAAGCTGCATGGTTTCCGAGAACTTGATCGGGTAGTAAGCACCCAGGTCAAGGTTCCAGGTCGTCGGAGTACGGTTGCTGCCAACTGCACTCGTCACACCTGCGGAATTTACACCGAGATCAGGAATGATCGAGGTGCCACGCGGGTCTTGGAAGCCTTCGTTGTTTCCGTACACGGGGTGCGGAATCAACGCGCTGAACGGAATACCCGACTGCATGTAGAAGTTACCCGAGACGAGCAGTTTCCAAGGAGTCTGGTACGAACCGTTGAACTTCAACTGATGCGGTCGATCATTCGGAAGACGTCCGTACGTATTGCCCAAAAGGCTGGTCAGATCGAACAACGAAGTGATGTTCGGATCGGACTGGCCGTTGTCATTACGGAACAGACCTTCGTAATTACCGGTCAGGCTCGAGAATACATACGATGCCTGGAACGAGTAGCTGTCGGCAAATCGTCGGCTGGGCGTGAACTCAAGACCGCGATAAAAGCGACGTGCTCGACCAAAGCATTGACCGAAAGTGTTGCAAGCCTGGTATTCGGTGTTTCCGTTAACGCCGCCAGGTCCCGGAGGAAGCGCCTCGCCCGGATTGAACAGGAAGTAGCTATCGCCATCGTCGAACGATCCGTCTTCGATAACCGAACCCTGTGCGCGGTAGATACCGCGAGCACCGAACGTGTAGTTGTTCATGAACTGTTGCTCGAATCCGAGCGTCCATTCATTAACAGTCTGCGGTTTAAGACCAGCGTCGATCGGCGTTGCTTCAGCACCCAAATTACGGGTTCCAAAACCGGTCGCGATAGTGGCATTCAACGGAGCATTCAAACGGTTAACGTTGAAGTTTTTGTCCGTCTGAGTGTCGTTGCTGCCGGCGCGAACGTTGACGTCGAGCGGAATCGGCGTTTCGACAAAGCGTGCATAGTTCGCGAAGATCTTCGACTTGCCCTGTCCCTTAGGATCCCAGGAGAAGCCAACTCTCGGCTGCAGATTGTCGAACCAATCGTTCAGTTTCAAGTAGGAAACACCACCGTTGCCTTGTGACTGCTGATAATCCCAACGGACGCCGATGTTGAACTGAAGGTTGCGAGCTACACGCCAGTCGTCCTGAACGTAGAAGCTTTCGACGTCGGTCTGTGTCTTCGCGACCAGTTTAAAGTCGCGGACACGTGTGGTCGTACGAACAAGAAACGGATTGCTAAGAGCCTGCGCCGCCGTGATCGGGGTCGCGGTCGTGTTCAGTGTGTAACCGGTCGGAAGTGTTCCAGCGGCAGCGGCAGCACGCAGAATTGCGACGGCCGTCGAACTCGGGCACGTGATCACGGTCC
>JBDTSA010000223.1:0-4607 GCA_039931335.1 Acidobacteriota bacterium | reverse complement strand
CAGTATGCCGACCCTGTTCGGGAAGTCTTTTAGAAATGTTGAAAAAGTTTTGAATTTGTGTTGAATGAGGTCGTAGAAGCTCTAACCCTAAAGAAAACGCCGCTTTTATATGAATTTGATGGGTTCCGCGTTGATGTGCCGGAGCGCGTATTGTTTCGAGATGGTAATCCTGTCCCGCTAGCTCCCAAGGTTTTTGACACCCTGCTCGTCCTCGTTGAGAACAACGGACACGTCCTCGAGAAGCTGGAACTCATGACTGCAATCTGGCCGGAGAGTTTCGTCGAGGAGGTAAACCTCGCTCACAATGTATCCGTCCTGCGCAAGGTGCTCGGAGAGAGTGCCAGTGGTGGGAAATTTATTGAGACAATACCTAAGCGCGGATATAGATTTACGTGTGAATTCAAGCCACTTCGTGAAGAGCGAGCAACTAACGCAAGGAGACTTTCAACGTCGGCGTTACCGGCGTCTGTGACGAATGGCGAGTCTTTCCATGGCACGACCGCCAATTTCATCGAACAAGCCGCCGAAACCCAATCTGGTTTTTCGCGAAAATTTATACTAAATCCTTTCGCCGCATTTGTGTTTATAGGATTACTGACCGCAACTATCGGAGTTGGATATTATTTTTTTGCTTCGAAAAGAACGGCAATTCATGCCGGTGAATCGAAACCGATCGAGTCTGTCGCCGTTCTGCCTTTCGCAAACGAAAGCGGCGATGCAAATTTAGATTACTTGTCCGACGGGTTGAGCGAGAGTGTAATTGACCGTCTTTCCCAACTGCAGCAACTAAAAGTCATTTCCCGCAATTCGAGTTTCAAATACCGGGGAAACAATTTGGATCTGCAAGCTGTAGCGAACGGCCTCGACGTCCAGGCAATCGTCGTCGGAAGGGTTGCGATAAGCGGCGATAATTTGATCATTAGAGCCGAACTCGTAGATGCGCTGGAAAACCGTCAACTCTGGAGCGAGAGCTACAATCGCCGAGCGACGGATCTGCAGGCGATTCAAGGCGAGATAGCGCAGATCGTTACGAGGAAACTGCGCTTGCGTTTGACCGGAGAGCAGGAAACGCAGCTCGCAAAGCGCGAAGGGGTGAATTCGCAAGCTTACGAATCAATGCTCAAAGGACGCTTCCATTTTTACAAGGGTGGGCACAGCATTGAGAGCTTGAACCGCGCGATCAAGAATTTTCAGGAAGCAATTGACCTTGAGCCGGATTACGCCCTTGCCTATGCCGAGTTGTCGTCCATTTATCGCACCTTGGGCGCGAACGGCTATCTTGACCCCAAAGAGATGACACCAAAGGCGGAATCGGCGGCGTTAAAAGCCGTCGAGCTTGATGACAAACTTGCCGAAGCGCATGTCGCCCTCGCTAATGTTAGACGCAATTCATGGCAGTGGGATGAAGCTCAAGAGCAGTACCAACGCGCGATCGATCTAAATCCGAACTTGCTTATGGCGCATTCAGGCTACGCACAGCTTCTTAGTTTTACCGGGCGACATGAGCAAGCCATTGCAGAAGCCAAACGAGCTCGAGAACTCGATCCGCTGGTTCCGCAAGTCAACTCGAACCTTGCACAAATGCTTTACTTCGCCCGTCGATATGAAGAAGCGGTTGAGGCCGCCAAAAGAGCTATCGAACTCGACCAGAAAAATCAGTCGTTTGCTTACTATACGCTTGGCGATGTGTTTTATGTGAAAGGGATGTATCGGGAGGCCATCGCTGCTCATTTGCAAGGATGTGAGATTCCCGGCTATACCGTCAACGACGAGATATATCTGGGAGCAATACATGCCAAAGCCGGCAACCTGGTAAAGGCACGGGCGAGTCTGGAAAAGCTGCTGAGGACCAAACAATATATTTCGCCCGCGGAGTTGGCAATTCTCTACGCGGCGCTCGGCAAACCTGAGCAAGCGTTTGTATTGTTAGAAAAAGCCTTTGCCGAGCACGACCTACAATTGATCTATCTAGGCGTAGATCCTTATTACGATAGCTTGCGCAGTGATCCCCGCTTTGTAGATCTATTGCGACGCGTTGGTTTACCACAATAGTCCAGCGGCGACGATCGAGCGCACGGCTCAATCAGAATGCTAATTCTTGAACAAAAGCTCCCCAAACTTCTTCGGCACGTGAAACTGCGGCTCCTTCGTGAGCGTCGGTGACCATGCGAGATAACCCCGGGTCTCGCCTGAACCCACCGCCCTAAACAGATTTCCGAGCCAGACGTCGCCGACCTTAGGCTTCTTGGCGAATGCCGCCCATGGAATTTTCATCGCCATCGTGACCCTTCCGGGTTCGATCCGAGCGGCTGATTCCATCCCCGACGCATATTCCCAATCTCTCGGTTCGTCCTTCGTCCAATCGACCATCAGATCCAGCCACTCGCCGGTCGGGGCGATCTCGAATTCGGCATATCGGCGAGGTTCGTTTGCATCCGGTGCGAGGAATAGCTCACAGACGTCGCGATCCCAAAGCCGCATCGTTTTTTTCCCAAGTTGCGGCTTTTCGCTGACCACCAGCTCTTCTGTCTGAGCAGCCTCAAATCGAACGTACAGCCCCGTGTCCGACCACAGCATCCGCACCTCAAACCGTCGCGCGCTCGGTGCTTCCGCCCCGTTCCAATACGTAGCGATCTTAAGTTCATCCCCGTCTTTCCATGCCCGGTGGCCTAGATCGCTGACAGGAAAATCTTTCGCCGTATGATGAATTTTCACTTTGGATGTTGTCATACCCTGTCCGTATACGGCCGCAGCCAGGCAACTAAAAGCGACCGCAATAAGAACGAGTCGGATCATCATCGTCACCGGATCTATTTCGTCAGCCATCTCCGAAAGCTTCCTAACTCCGCCTGCATCGCACGCCCGAGGCCGAGGCCCAGAAAGCGGAAGGGCTTGCCTGCCGTGAATGCTACCGCGATCGAGTATAACGTTCGCCCAGAAAATGCCGCCTCGTTCGATATCGCAAAAACCGGTTCCCAATATGCCGGCATCAGCTTGGATTTGAACCGGTCGAGCCCCTCGAAATTATAAAACCGCTGGCCGTGCTTTCGCATCCACGCGAGCAGGAGCTTTAGCCACATCGGGTTGTCGAAGGGTTCGATCTTCGCGCGGCGCGAGAGCGGCGAAAGTCCGAGAGTGACATATTCGCAGCCGTCGTCGGCCAACACGCGGAAGGCATGATCCATCATGGATTCGACGGTGCCGTTCGGAGCTCCCGGCCGATGCGGAAACTGTTCGGTCAGCCATCCGGAGCGTTCGGGTATCGGCGACAGAACAAGAAATGCAGCGACCTTACCCTTCACTTCCGCAACGAACACTCGTCGGTTTTCAAGCCGCGTCAATGTTTCCGGCTCGATGACGAAGTGCAGCGGAGGCAGGCCTTTTGACCCGAGCCAGGCTCGCAGGCAATCACGCAGCTCCGAATTGTCGTGAGCTTTCTTGACAGGCCATTCCGTGACGACCAGGCCCTTGTTCCTTGCG
Organism: Acidobacteriota bacterium; assembly: GCA_039931335.1. Taxonomy (GTDB): domain Bacteria; phylum Acidobacteriota; class Blastocatellia; order Pyrinomonadales; family Pyrinomonadaceae; genus OLB17. The sequence continues at coordinate 1,127 of JBDTSA010000223.1, read as the reverse complement.
CGGTTGATCTGTGCCCGGATCGAAGAATGGCACGCGACAATGTTTGCCCATTCGGCCGGATGCCAGACGGGTTGTGCGCCGAGCAAAATGTTCGAGTGATCAGAGACGCCGTAAAAGAGCGATTCGAGCCGGGCTTCAGCTCCGAAATAACATACGCTCAGTCCGTTCGCCGTCGAATCATTCTCAAACTCAGCGGTGACGGTCCCGAGGGTTTCTTTCGAGCAAACGGGAGCGCCTGCGACAACCCGCACGCCGCCGGGCGACACGTACCCAACAACCGATTCTCCGTCGTTTCCGAACCAATATTCAATACCGGGATTCACGATCTGGAAACACGTCGTGTTCCAACCGTACTTCATCACCAGATCGCGTGCCCTTCGGTAGTTGTTGCTGTCGATGGTGTCAACCATTTGTCGATGCTGAGCTGAGACGGCCGTCAACTAGGCGAGGCCTTCCGGCCGACGGACGCTTTCTCCGACCTCATGTCTCTTGCTCAGCACATCGACCGCCAAGGGGATCGTACTGATCGCACCGACCAAAAATAGAGTCCACCCTACTGCCCTCCGCTGCCCGCTGTCGAGGAAGTTCGAGAGCAAAAGAGCAATTCCTGCCCCGAGAAGACCGCGTGTACCACCAATCAGCGCAATCTCAGGTATCGTCAAATCCGCTTTTTTCATATGACCTCCACACAACAGCATACGACGTTTTCAAACGCGCGTCGCTCTTACGGACAACGCGCACATCGCCGCATTCCTGTCGGAGGACCACCGACAATTCACGATTGTAGTTGGGATAGTTCCGCGAGTTACGTCCCGGTATTCAGTACAGTCTTGAACGCCATCTTCGCGAGTTTCCAGGTGCGGTTCCAATCGATCTTGCCTTCCTCGTCGCGGCCCATCAGTTTGCTGACGAACATGCGGCGGAAATCTTTGCCTTCGCGTCGCAGCATGAATTCCTTCGCGTACGGCTTGGCCGTCTCGAAGAAGTTAAACTCCGGATCCGTGATGATACCGATCCCCTCGAGCGTCATGAGCGCACGCATGATGTATGTGAAGTTCGACGGCAGGCGGAATGGATAGTCGTACATCACGTCCGCGAGATCGTACGTCAGTTCCTTAAAGTTCACG